>DATFUN010000476.1:0-7031 GCA_035260805.1 Myxococcales bacterium
CGGCGTGACCGGGGGTGGGTCGGTGGACACCGGAGGATCCGGGTCCGGATGGGTGATCGAATGATCGTCCCGGCTGGAGCTCCCGTTCGAGCAGCCCACGAGGAGCGCAACTCCGACCAGCCCCGCGAGCGGCAACGCAGAAAGAAAGCGCATGTGTCCCCCCGCCCGCCTGAAAGCAAGCGCCTTGCCACTCCGCCGGTGGATTTTGCGGGCGCATGCGGTGACCGGGTGTGAACCGCCGCGCTTGCGCTTGGGAACGGCGCTGCCGCACCAGTCGCCCGAAGGGGTGAGCGCGTCCGCTGTTGGACGATTCGCGCCAGGCGGACCACAGCGCATGCCATTACGGCCGAGCCGTGAAAAGCAGAGCGCCGCCCTATCGGCGGCGGCTACCGCTCCTTGCCGCGCATGGCGCGGAACATCTGCTTCACGTTCTCGCGGTCATAGTCGGTCGCGTAGCTGAACTCGCCGCCGTTCTTGAGCCACTCGCCGCCGTCCACGGTCAGGCAGTCACCGGTCACGTACGCCGCTCCGTCGGAGATGAGGAACACGGCGGCGTCGGCGATCTCCCGCGGCGTCCCGAAGCGCTTGAGCGGCACGCGGTTCTTCGCCATCTCGGTCATCTGCGGGTCGGGCATCAGCCGGCTGAACGCGCCTTCGGTGGGTACCGGTCCCGGCGCGATGGCGTTCACCCGGATACCGTACGCCGCCCACTCGACCGCCAGCGAGCGGGTCAAGGCGAGGACTCCCGCCTTGGCGCACGCCGAAGGGAGGACGAACGCCGATCCGGTCCACGCATAGGTGGTGACGATGTTCACGATGGCGCCCTTGCCGCCGGCGATCATCCTCTTCCCGAACGCGCTGGTGCAGTGGAACGTGCCGTTCAAGACGATGTCCACCACCGTCTTGAACCCGTTCGGGGACAGGTCCTCCGCGGCGGCGAGGAAGTTCCCTGCGGCGTTGTTCACCAGGCCGTCCACCTGCGGCACCTGCGCGGCCGCCCGCTCCACCGCGGCGGGGTCGCGCACGTCGCAGGCGATCGCGATCGCCTCTCCGCCGCGCGACCCGATCTGGCCGACCACTTCGTCGAGCTTCTCCTGCCTTCGTCCGAGGACGATGGAGCGCGCTCCCAGCTCGGCGAACCGCCGCGCCATCTCGGCGCCGAGCCCCGAGCCTCCGCCCGTCACGACGATGTTGCGACCCTTGAGCAGATCCGGTGCGTACACTGCGGCCTCCGGGTAGAAGGGGGCATGATGCAGATCCAGGGTCGCCGCGTCTACCGCTGGCTTCTGGCGGCGGCGCTGCTCGCCGCCTCGTCGGCCACCGCGCAGCAGCAGCGAAAAGGCAAGCTGCTGGTGTTCGTGGTCGTCGACCAGCTCCGCTACGACGATCTGCTGTCGCTCCGCGACGAGCTCGGTGCGCGCGGCTTCGCCGGCCTCGGGGAGCCGGTGCCCCTGCGCTACGACACGGCGCTTACCCACACCGCTCCTGGACACGCGACCCTGGCGACCGGCGCCTGGCCCGAGGTGCACGGCGTCGTCGGCAATCGGTTCATGGACGGGGATCGCTCGCGCGAAGCGGTCGAGGATCCGGCGTGCCCCGCCTGGGGCGGCAAGCGCGGCGTCAGCTCCGCCGCGCTGCGCGCCCCGACCTTCGCCGACGCGCTCAAGCTCGCCACGCAGGGCCGCTCGCGCGTCCTGGGCGTGGGCATCAAGGATCGCGGCGCGCTGCTTCTCGCCGGGCGGTCCGCGGACCTGGCGCTCTTCTACGACGGGGAGACCGGCGAGCTGACCTCCACCACCTGCATCGCGCCCGGCCCGCCGGAGTGGCTCGCCGCGCTCCAGAAAGCCCACCCGGTCAGCGAGTGGAAGGATTGGACCTGGACGCTTTCGCGGCCGGAAGCGGTGTATGCGCGCGTCGCCGAGGACCGCACCGAGATTCGCGACGTCTCAGGGATCGGTCCGTCCTTCCCGCATCGCATCGGCCAGGGCGACGCCTCCCCGCGGCTCTTCCGCGCGCTGCGGGCCGCGCCCCCGTCGACCACCATCGTGCTCCGCGCGGCGCGTGCCGGCATCGAGGCGTTGGAGCTGGGCACACGCGGGCGCTCCGACCTGCTGGTGCTCGCGCTGGCCGGCCTCGACTACGTCGGGCACTCGACGGGCACCGCCTCCCGGGAGCGAGTGGACCTGCTCCTGCGCATGCACGACGAGCTGGGCGCGTTCCTGGGCGAGCTGCGCGGCCGGTTCGGGGACGGCCTGTCGGTGCTCCTCACCGCGGACCACGGAGGGACCCCGACGCCACCGACCGCGGCCCGGGCCGGGGTGCGCGCGCTGCACGTCGCCGGCGCGGCGCTGTCGGAGCCGGTGCAGAAGGCGCTGGACCAGGCGTTCGGCCCGCATGCCGGCTGGGTGGCGATGATGGACGACGGCATCCTCGCGCTGCGCAGGTTCCCTGGGGTGGACCCGGGGCGGGCGGCGGAGGTCGCGGCCGAGGCCCTGCGCGCCGTTCCGGGCGTCTGGAAGGCGGTGACGCAGGCGGGCATCGCCGACGCGGGTCCACTGGTGCGGCACGCTTGGTTCCCGGGCCGCAGCGGCGACGTCATGTTCATCCCCGCGCCGCTCGCGAGCCTGGGCGGATCCGGTCCGGACGATGCCTGGGTCATCCACGGCAGCCCGTGGACCGACGACGCGCTGGTCCCGCTCCTCGCGCAGGCGCCGGGTTTCCGGCTGAAGCGCGGCGAAGATCTGACTGCGGTGCAGGTTGCGCCGTCGGCGGCGCTGCTCCTGGGCGTTGCACCCCCGGCCGCCGCGCTCGCGCCCCCAGCGGTGGTTCCCACCCGGTGAGCCCGGCTAGATCAGGCCGTCGGCGCGCTTTCGTTCGCGTTCCAGGCGGTAGCGTTCGCCGGCGCTCAGGACCTTCTTGCGCAGGCGGACGTTCTTCGGGGTCACCTCGACCAGCTCGTCCTCGGCGATCCACTCCAGGGCCTTCTCCAGGCTCATCTGGCGGGGAGGAGTGAGGATGATGTTGTCGTCCCGGGTCGCCGCGCGAACGTTGGTGAGCTTGCGCCCGCGCGTGACGTTCACGTCCAGATCGCCCGGGTGCGAGTGCTCGCCGACGATCATGCCTTCGTAGACGGGATCGCCGGGTCCGTAGAAGAGCGAACCGCGCTCCTGCAGGTCGAACAGCGAATAGGCGACCGTCTCGCCCTCGCGGTCGGAGACGATGGCCCCGCTCACGCGCTTGGGAATCTTGCCCTGCCACGGCTCGTAGCCGTCGAACTGCGAGGACATGATGCCTTCGCCGCGCGTGATGGTGAGGAACTCGTTGCGGAAGCCGACCAGCCCGCGGGCAGGGACGCGGAAGTTCAGTCGCACGCGGTCCGAGCCGAGCTGCTGCATCTCCACCATGCGACCCTTGCGCGGGCCCATCCGCTCGGTCACCACGCCCACCGACGCCTGCGGGACGTCGCAGAACATCAGCTCCATCGGCTCGTGCAGGACCCCGTCGATCTCCTTCGTCACCGGCTCGGGGTTCGAGGCGGTCAGCTCGTAGCCCTCCCGGCGCATGGTCTCGATGATCACCGCGAGCTGCAGCTCGCCCCGGCCCACCACCTTGAAGGCGTCCGCCGAGTCGGTGTCCAGCACGCGGATGGCGACGTTGCGATACGACTCCCTCTGCAGCCGCTCGCGCAGGTTGCGCGAGGTGACGTACTTGCCTTCGCGCCCGGCGAAGGGCCCGTCGTTGACCTTGAAGATCATCGACATGGTGGGCTCGTCGACGTGGATGCGCTCGAGCGGGATGGGGTGCTCGGGGTCGGCGATGGTGTCGCCGATGGCGATCTCCTCGATGCCCGCCAGGGAGATGATCTCGCCGGGTCCGGCCTCGGCGATCTCGACCCGCTTGAGTCCCTCGAAGGCGAAGATCTTGGTCACCTTGCCACGCGGCGTGCTGCCATCCGCCCGGCAGACCGCGACCGACTGCCCGGCCTCCACCGAGCCGCTCGAAAGCCGCCCGATGGCAAGCCGGCCGACGTAGTCGTCGTAGTCCAGGTTGGCCACCAGCATCTGAAGCTTGTCGTGGGTGGTGTCCGCCTTCTTCGGCGGAGGGATCGCTTCCAGGATGGCATCGAGCAGCGGTTCCAGCGTGCGCGCCCGCGCTCCCGGGGTCTCGCCCGCATGCGGGGCGGCGCCCGGAGCGGCGGCCTGACCGACCGGCAGGTCGTCGAAGTCGGACAGGCGCAGCGAAGCCCGCCCCGCGCGCGCCACCGCGTAGATCACCGGGAACTCGATCTGGTGCTCGCTCGCGCCCAGGTCGATGAACAGCGAGTAGATGGCGTCGAGCACCTCGGCCGGCCGGGCGTCCTGGCGATCGATCTTGTTGACCACCACCACCGCGGGAAGCCCCAGCGCCAGCGCCTTTCCCAGCACGAAGCGCGTCTGCGGCAGCGGCCCCTCGGCCGCATCGACCAGGAGCAGCACTCCGTCCACCAGGCGGAGCCCGCGCTCCACTTCACCGCCGAAATCGGCGTGCCCCGGAGTGTCGACGATGTTGACCTTCACCCCGCGGTAGGTGACCGCGGTGTTCTTGGCCATGATGGTGATGCCCTTCTCCCGCTCCAGCTCGTTGGTGTCCATGGCGCGGTCCACCATGGCCTCGTTCGCGCGGAAGATGCCGGTCTGGCGCAGCATGTAATCGACCAGCGTCGTCTTGCCGTGGTCGACGTGCGCGATGATCGCGATGTTGCGGATCTGCTCTCGAGCAATCATGGGAGGAGGGGTGCGCGCTTATACTGCATTCCCCCGACGTTGCGCGCTGTAAAAAGCGCGTCAACCCTCGTAGACTCGCCGGATGCCGTCGGTGCGCGGGCACCACCACCTCGCCATCCAGGTGAAGGACCTGGCGGGGGCGGTGCGCTTCTACGGCGACGTGCTGGGGCTCAAGGTGGTGCGCCGCTGGCCCCACGAGGACGGCCGGCCCGGCGAGCGGTCGGTGTGGCTCTCTGTGGGCGAGGGTGAGGAATTCATCGCGCTCGAGGCGTGCGACGTGGATCGGCTTCCCACGCCGTTCCGCGATCCGCACGGCGGGCTGCACCTGCTCGCGCTCCGCATCCCCGCGCACGACCGCGGCCTTTGGGAACGCCGGCTCGGCGATCTGGGCATCGAGATCGTCCACCGCACGCGCTGGACGCTCTACCTCCGCGACCCCGAAGGGAACCGCATCGGTCTCTCCCATTATCCGGACGAGACCTGACCTCCCCCATGACCGTATGGACCCAAGGCAACGGGACCGCGGGCAGGGATAGTCTCCTCGTCCGCTGCCTGATCGACCAAGGCATCCGCGACCCGCGCGTGCTGGCCGCGTTCGCCCGGGTGCCTCGATCGTTCTTCGTGCCCGACGAGGCCCGGGACGAGGCCGAGGCAGACCGCCCGCTCGAGATCGGCTGCGGCCAGACCATCTCGCAGCCGTACGTCGTGGCTGCGATGGCCGAAGCGCTGGACCTGACCGGCCGGGAGCGCGTGCTGGAAGTGGGCACCGGCTCCGGTTACGCCGCGGCCATCCTCGCGGAGATGATGCCGGTCAGCGCGGAGATCCGAAGCGTCGAGATCATCCCGCAGCTCGCCGAGCGCGCCCGGCGCGTGCTCGCCGAGCTGGGCTACCCGAACGTCCAGATCCGCGTCGGCGACGGCGCGCTCGGCTGGCCCGAGGCCGCTCCCTTCGACGCCATCCTGGTCTCCGCGGCGCCGCCGGAAGTGCCGCCCGCGCTCCTCGACCAGCTCGCGCCCGGCGGGCGTCTGGTAGTGCCCGTGGGACCCTCCCCCGAGCAGCAGGAGCTGCAGCTGTGGCGCCGCGTTCCTTCCGGCCGACTGGAAAAGCGCGGCCTCATGCAGGTGCGATTCGTTCCCCTCACGGGATCGGCGCAGCGAAACGTGCACTGAGCTGGCGGGGGCCGCCGCGCGTTCGCTTTTCCGACCGCGATCGTGGGATTCGTTGGCCATGCAGGACGGCGGCGTGCAGGGAGTCCAGGTCGTCTTCCTGCTGCTTCTCGTCTTCATCGTCTTCTTCGGCGCGCTCGCGCGGAAGCTGCAGGTTCCGTTCCCCATCGTCCTGATGATCGCCGGCCTCGGGGTGAGCTTCATCCCGGGAATCCCGCGCATCACCCTGGCGCCGGACCTGGTCTTCTTCGTGCTGCTGCCGCCCTTGCTCTATTCCAGCGCCTGGAGGACCTCCTGGCGCGACTTCTCCTACAACCTGGTCAGCATCGTCTTGCTCGCGGTCGGGCTGGTCGCCTTCACCGTGGCGGGCGTGGCGCTCACCGCGCGGTCGGTCTTTTCCGGATTCGACTGGCGCCTGGGATTCGTGCTGGGGGCGGTGGTGGCTCCCACCGACGCCATCGCGGCCACCGCCATCTTCAGGCGGCTCGGGCTGCCCCGGCGGGTCGTGGACGTGGTCGAAGGCGAGAGTCTGATCAACGACGCCACCGGCCTGCTCGCGCTGGAGTTCGGGGTCTCCATGGTGGTCTACCACCAGACTCCCGACCTGGTCTCCGGAGGCACACGGCTGATCTGGCTCGTCGCCGGCGGAACCGGAATCGGGCTGGTGCTCGGACGGCTGGTCGAGTGGTTCGAGCTGCAGATCGACGACGCGCAGATCGAGATCACCATCAGCATCCTGGTGCCCTACGCGGCGTACATGGCCGCGCAGTGGGTCGGGGCGTCGGGCGTGCTGGCGGTGGTGGCCTGCGGCCTCTACCTCAGCCGGCAGAGCACGCGCTTCTTCTCGCCCAGGGTCCGCATCCAGGTGTACGCGGTCTGGAACGCCCTGACCTTCATCTTGAACGGCCTGGTCTTCGTCCTCATCGGGCTGCAGCTCCCCAACGTGCTGGAGGGCATCCGCGGCGAATACGGCATGGGAGCGCTGCTCCGGTATGGAGCGCTCTTCAGCGCGGTGGTCATCCTGCTCCGCCTCTTCTGGGCCTTTCCCGGCGCCCACCTCGCGTACTTCATCCGCAGGCGCTTCCTGCACCAGAACGAGCA
>DATFUN010000477.1:0-7989 GCA_035260805.1 Myxococcales bacterium
CCGCATCGTCGATCTGCGCTGGGCCCTTTCGGGCCCGCCGGCGTTGGAGAAGTACCGCGCCGGGCACATCCCGGGCGCGGTGTACGTCGAGATGGAGCGGGACCTGTCCCGCCACGGTGGGCCGGGCCGGCACCCATTCCCGGCACCGGAGGACTTCGCCCGGACGCTGGGACGCATCGGGGTCCTGCCCGGCACGCACGTCGTGGTGTACGACGACGGCAACGGCTCGGTGGCGGCGCGGCTGTGGTTCATGCTGCGGGCCCACGGGCACGAGCGCGCCTCGGTGCTGGACGGCGGCTACGCGGCGTGGGTGAAGGCCGGCCTGCCGGTGACCAAGGACGAGCCTGCGGTAGCGTCCGTGACGCCGCCGGCGCTGCGGCTCGACACCTCCCGCATCGTCGATAGGGAAGGCGTCGCGCAGATCCTCGCCGGCCGCAGCGAGCCGGGAGCGCGGCGCGCCCTGGTGATGGACGCCCGCGCGCCGGAGCGGTACCGGGGCGAGACCGAGCCGGTCGACAAGCGGGCCGGCCACATCCCCGGCGCGGTGAACGCGCCGTTCAGCGGGAACCTGAAGGAGGGCCGCTTCCGGCCACCCGAGGAGCTGCGCGCCCTCTATGATCGGCTCGGCGCCGGCCGGGCCGCCCAGGTGGTCGCTAGCTGCGGCAGCGGGGTCACCGCCTGCCACACCTTGCTCGCGTTGGAGCTTGCCGGGTTTCCCGCAGGCAAGCTCTACGTCGGATCCTGGAGCGACTGGAGCAGCCAGCCGGGGGCGGCGATCGCCACGGGGCCCGAGCCGGGTTGAAGGCCTGCGCCGAGGCGACGAACCGACGCGCTCTCCAGCGGCGCTGCGCTTTTCCTAGCGCGGACATCCCGGCATTTGTCTAGGATGCGCCGCCATGCCACTTCCCGCCCTCGCCGCCGCCCTCGCCGTCCTCACCGCTGCGCCTGCCCGCGCGCCCTCGGCCACGCCGGCCGCTCCCCGCGCGCAATCGCACTTCAGCGCCGCCGAGCGCGCCGCCATGGCCCGGATCACGCCGGCCGCGATCTCCGGTCCGCTCCGCTTCCTCTCCGACGATCTGCTGGAGGGGCGCAAGCCCGGCAGCACCGGCTCGGACGTGGCCGTGAAGTACCTGGCCGCCGAGTTGGAGGGCGCGGGGTATCTCCCGGGCGTCCCCGCCACCGCCGAGTCGCCGCAGGGATCCTTCTTCCAGCCGGTGCCCCTCATCACCCTGCAGGGCCACCCGCCGCGCCAGGTGGCGTTCCAGGTCGGCGGCCGCGCGGTGCAGCTGAGCACGCTGAACGGAGTCGACTCCGACCTGCGCATCGACCCCGATGCGCACGTGGAGGTCGCCCGGGTGAAGGACGCCGAGCTGGTGTTCGTCGGCTACGGGATCGTGGCGCCCGAATACGATTGGGACGATTACAAGGACGCCGACCTGCGCGGGAAGATCGCCGTGATCATGAACTTCAACCCGCCGTTCGCCGGCGAGGGCGTCCGCCTGTGGTACGGCCGCTGGGACTACAAGTACCTGACCGCGGCGGCCCACGGCGCGGCCGGGGCGCTGGTCATCCACACCACCCAGTCGGCGGGATATCCGTGGCAGGTCCTTTCCGCCTCGGCGGACGGCACCCGCATCGACCTGCCGCCCGGATCCGAGCACCGCATGCAGTTCCAGGGCTGGGTGGCCGACGACGGCGCCAAGCGGCTCGCCGGCCTGGCCAATCTCGATCTCGAGAAGCTCCGCGCCGATGCGCAGCAGAAGTCCTTCCGCCCGGTCCCGATGGGCGTGCAGACTTCGTTCGAGATGCCCATCGAGCGCAAGGTGACGCCGAGCGCCAACGTGGTGGGCCTGCTCCCCGGCACCGATCCCCAGCTCAAGAACGAGGCGGTGGTGTTCACCGCGCACTGGGATCACCTCGGACGCGACGCGAACGTTCCCGCCGGAAAGGACGGCATCTACAACGGCGCGCTCGACAACGCCTCGGGCTGCGCGCTGATGCTCGCCGTCGCCCGCGCTGCGAAGGAGGCCCCGCCCAAGCGCTCGCTGCTGTTCGTCTTCGTGACCGCCGAGGAGCAGGGCCTGCTCGGCTCGAAATGGTTCGCGCAGCACCCGCTGGTACCCGCCGCCCGCATCGCCGCCGACATCAATGCGGACAGCGTGAACAAGTGGGGGCGGACCACCGACCTCGGCATGCTGGGGCTGGGGAAGTCGTCGCTGGACGCGGTGGTCCGCGAGGTCGCGGCCGAGCAGGGCCGATCGGTGCACGGCGATCCGTTCCCCGACCGCGGGGCGTTCTACCGCTCCGATCAGTTCGAGTTCGCGCGCATCGGCGTGCCGGTCGTGTACGCGCGGGGTGGCCCGGGCTTCGTCGGCCGGCCGCCGGGGTGGGGACAGCAGATGCAGGAGCAGTACGAGAAACGCGACTACCACCAGGTCACCGACGAGTACCGCGGCGATTGGGACCTCTCCGGCGCGGTGCAGGACGCGCAGCTCGACCTGGTGGTCGGCCTGCGGGTGGCGAATGCCCCGGCGATGCCGCAGTGGACTCCGGGCGACGAGTTCGAGAAGGCGCGCAAGACCGCGGCGCGCTGACGCTTACGGCTCCTCCGGGGCCCGGCCCGGGACGTCCGCCTCGATGAAGACGCGCAGGAGGTCCGCGTCGATCTCGCCGCGCTTCGCCTCGTCGCCCAGGATGTCGTACGCCTTCTCCTTGGGCACCGCGCGCTTGTACGGGCGGTCGGAGGCGGTGAGGGCGTCGTAGATGTCGCTGATGGTCATCATCCGCGTGGGGAGCGAGATCTGCGGCTCGGTCAGGCTGCGCGGGTATCCGCCGCCGGTCAGCTTCTCATGGTGTCCGTAGGCGATCTCCGGGACCCGCTTGAGCGTGCGCGTCCAGGGGATCTGCTGCAGGAAGCGGAAGGTGTGCGTGACGTGCGATTCGATCTCGCGCCGCTCCATCTCGGTGAGAGAGCCCTTGCGGATGGACAGCTTCACCACCTCCTCCTCGCGCAGGAACGGCCGCAGCTCGCGCGAGAGGGGGCTCTCGTAGGTGAGGCGGGCGATGTCGCCCAGCCGGTCGAAGGTACCCTCGGGGAGGATGGTCGGGCGGTTGCAGGAGAGGATGAACTCGAACATCCCGGTCAGCTCGCGCCTGCGGACGTCGAGCTGGCCGTCGATCTCCGCCATCAGCGCCTTGGCCTTCTTCGGCTTCTCCAGGAGGGCCTGCACCTTGCGGCGCTCGGAGTTCAGCTCCTCCTGCGCAAGCAGCGTCTCGAACCGGCCGCGCAGGATCTCCAGCTCGCCCGGCTCCAGCTTGTTCGCCTTGATCAGCACGTTCTCGCGCACGCCGACCTTGCCGAAGTCGTGCAAGAGCGCGGCGTAGCGCAGCTCCTGCCGCTCGTCGTTGGAGAGCTGCGAGCCCCGCCACCTCCCGGCCGCGCTCGCGGCGCGCGGGAGCGCGTCGGCCAGGCCGACCGAGAGGCGCGCGACCCGGCCGGAGTGACCGGCGGTGGTCGGATCGCGGGATTCGATCGCCACCACGCTGGCGCGGACGAACCCTTCGAAGAGCTGCTCGATCTCCTGGTGCAGCAGCACGTTGTTGATGGCCGCCGCTGCCTGGCCGCCCAGCGCCGAGAGCAGCTCTTCGTCCTCCTCGGTGAACGGGCCGTCCCCGCGCTTGTTGAGCGCCTGCAGGACGCCCACCACCTCGCCTTCCAGCGAGCGCATCGGGACGCAGAGGATGCTCTTGGTGCGGTACCCCGTCTCCTTGTCGACGCCGGCGTTGAAGCGCGGATCCGCGTACGCCTCGGGGATGTTCACCGGGACGTTGGTCTGCGCCACCGTTCCGGCGATTCCTTTTCCCATCGGGAAGCGGATCTCGCGGGTGCCGACCCCCTGCGCGACCTTGCTCCACAGCTCGTTGCGCGCGCGATCGACCAGGAAGAGCGAGCAGCGATCCGCTTCCACCACGCGGGAGGCGGCGAGCACGATCAGCTTGAGCAGGCGATCGAGATCGCGCTCGGCGACCAGGGCCTTCGCCACATCGAGGATGCCCCCGAGCTTGCGCACCCTTTCCTGAAGGCCGTCCACGGCGGGCACTCTACCATCCGCCTGCTCGCTCACGGGAAGCCCACACCGCCTCCGGTGCGCCTACCTGCGCACAGGTGCCCGTCCATGACTGGGAGTGGCTATACGCCCAACACGCGGCGGGCCTCGTCGAACCGCTCCGGGGGCGCATACAGGCGGGCGAGGTTGGCCGCCTCGGCATAGCGTTCGTAGAGGGGCGTGTACTCGGCGATGGGGACTTCTCCGCGCGGCGAGCGCACCCACAGCGTGGCTTCGCGCCCGTAGGTGGAGAGGACGCCGCGGGAGAGCGTCGTGAAGGAATCGATGCCGGCGTCCGAAAGGTGTGCCCGCTGCTCCTCGAGGTGCGCGGTAGCCCCGGCGTCGAGCGAGGGGCCGATCTCGACGAGCAGGCGGTAGCCGTTCCTGCGCACGATGCGCCGGGCCCAGGGATTTCTGGATGCGCGCAGCGCGGCGAGGAGCGCCACGTCGTCGTGCTGCAGGTACTCGTCGACGTCGGCGGGCAGCTGGTACTCGCCGCCGCTCGTGTCGCAGTAGCGTTGCAGCAGCACCTCGTATCCGACCGAGGCGTAGTGGAAGTAGACCGAGAGGAACATGTGGTAGCGCGAGAGGAGAAAGTCCTCGAACGCGAACACGGCCCGGTGCTGCAGGGCCAGGTGGACCCGGCCCTCGCGCTCCACCGATTCCAGGTTCTGCACCAGCCAGTCGAGGTCGAACTTGCCGTAGTTCACGCCGGTGAAGAACGAGTCGCGCTGCAGGTAGTCCATCCGGTCGGCGTCCAGCTCGCCGCTGACGATCTGCCGCAGGATGGGCAACAGGTCCCGCCCGCCGCTGCGGAACGGATTGCCGCCGGGAGGAGGCAGCCCGCAGAGCAGGGAGGCCACGTGGGACGGCTCGACGCCGCGCTGCTGCAGCTCCGCGGCGAGGCCCGAGTCCAGCACCAGCTTGAGCGTGTAGTCCTCGTGGTTCGCCTGCCTCCCGGGCGCGCGGCGGCGACCTTCCTGCGTCCATTCCGGGACGCGCAGCTCGGCTGCCTTGGGCATGATCCGCTCGGTGGCGTGCGAGAGCGGCGCGTGGCCGAGGTCGTGGAAGAGCACCGAAAGGCGCAGCGTCTGCCGGAACCGCTCGCGGTCGGCGCTCAGCAGCTCGAGCTTGGGGGCGAGCGCGTCGAACACGCGCGTCGCCACCGCCATCGCGCCCAGCCCGTGGGCGTACCGGGTGTGCGTCGCGCCGGGGAAGGCGAGGTCGGCGAACCCGAGCTGCTTGACGTTGCGCAGCCTCTGGTACTGCGGGCTGTCCACCAGCGCCCGCTCGTCCGGAGTGATCTCGATGGCGCCGTGGATGGGGTCGCGGATGTGCACCGGGCGGCAATCTATCTGACCAGCCGCCGCCGACAAGGCTGCGGACGCGGACATCATGGCATGCACTCCGGGTACACTGCGCGGGATGCCCGCTCTTCGGAATTCAACCGGCGCCTCGCGCGGTGTCGTGCTCTGCGCGCTCGCGGCGCTTTCGTGCGCGTCCTCTCCTGGACGGCCGGCGGCACCCGCCGACCTCTTGCTGCGAGGCGGGACCGTGTTCGTCGCCGCGGGCAAGCGGTCGACCGCGGTGGCGGTCCGGGGCGACCGGATCGCCGCGCTGGGCGAGGAGGCCGAACGGATGGCCGGCCCTTCCACGCGCGTGGTGGAACTGCGCGGGCGGCTCGTCACGCCCGGCATGAACGACGCTCACTGCCACCTGGGGGCGGGCGGCCTGTCGATGCTGGAAGTGGACCTGCGCGGCGCTTCGTCGCTGCGCGAGATCGAGTCGCGCGTGCGCGCCGCGGCGGACAAGGCGGCGCCCGGAGAGTGGATCACCGGGCGCGGCTGGGACCAGACCCGCTTGCGCCCGTCCGAGCTGGGATCTGGCGGCTGGCCGACGCGCGAGACGCTGGATCGCGCATCGCCGCGCCACCCGGTCTACCTGCGCAGGGTGGACGGCCACACCGCCTGGGTCAGCTCGCGCGCGCTGGAGCTCGCCGGAATCGACGGCCGCACGCCGGACCCGCCGGGGGGCGAGATCGTGCGCGACGCGCGGGGGGCGCCCACCGGCATCCTCAAGGAGAGCGCGCACGACCTCTTGGCGCGCGCGGTCCCTCCGCCGGGCGCCGAGAAGATGCGCCGGGGGGTCCTCGCCGCGCTCGACCTGGCCGCGCGCACCGGCGTCACCAGTGTGCAGAGCGAGGTCACGCCGGCGGAGCTCGAGATCTATCGCGCGCTCCGCGCCGAGCGCCGGCTCACGGTGCGCATCTACGGCTGGCTGCCGCTCACGATGGAAGTGGTACGCGCGCTGGAAGAGCGCGGCGTGCGCGCTGCTACCGGCGATGCCTGGGTGCGCACCGGGCTCCTCAAGGGGTATGCGGACGGCACGCTGGGTTCCCGCACGGCGCTCATGCTGGAGCCGTACTCGGACGACCCGTCCACGCGCGGCATCCAGCGCATTCCAGGCCCCGAGATGGACGCGCTCGTCCTCGCGGCCGACCGCGCGGGGCTCCAGGTCGCCGTGCACGCCATTGGCGATGCCGCCAACCGCGAGGTGCTGGACGCCATCGAGCGGGCGGCCGCCGTCACGGGCCGGAAAGGCGCGCGTCACCGGATCGAGCACGTGCAAGTCGTCGACGTCGCCGACATTCCGCGCTTCGCGCGGCTGGGGGCCATCGCCAGCATGCAGCCGACGCACGCCACCAGCGACATGCGCTGGGCGGAGGACCGCATCGGGCACGCGCGCGCCGAGGAAGGCGCGTATGCCTGGCGCAAGCTGCTCGACGCGGGCGCCCGGGTGGCCTTCGGGACCGACTTCGCGGTCGAGCCGCTCGACCCCGTCGAAGGCCTCTACAGCGCCGTCACCCGGCAGAGCCGCGAGAAGCCCGGCACACCGCCCGGAGGGTGGCTGCCCTCCCAGCGCCTGTCGATGGAGGAAACGCTCTCGCTCTACACCGCCGCCAGCGCGTACGCCGAGTTCCAGGAAGAGGTGAAGGGAACCCTCGATCCCGGCACGCTCGCCGATCTGGTGGTGTGGGACCGCAACCTGCTCGCTGTGCCACCGGAGCAGATCCTGGAGGCGAAGCCTGCGCTCACGGTGGTCGGCGGACGCGCGGTGTACGACTCCGGGCCGCAGCGCTGAGCGGCTACGTTCCGGCCTCGATCTCCGTCTCGGAGGCGCGCTGGTAGCGGTCGCGGGGATACGTCCCGAAGACGTGGTCCCAGAGGGGCGAGGTGATCCCGTAGCGCACGCCGGGCGTCTGGAAGTGATGCACCAGGTGGTACTTGCGCATCCACTTCCCCGCCGCCGTCTTTGGGACCGCGTGGTGCAGGTAATAGTGGGTCAGGTCGTACCAGACGTATCCGGCCACCAGACCCGCGAAGAACGGATAGTGGAGGTGCGGCCCCAGCGCCGCCTTCAGCGGGAACCAGAGCAGGAGCGCGATGAGCGCGGTCACCGCCGGCGGCATCACCAGGCGGTCGGGGTCGTAGGGGTAATCGTGGTGGATTCCGTGGATGAGCCACGACGCGTCCCGCTGCCACTCGACGTGCTCGTCCGGCTTCCAGTGGAAGACCCAGCGGTGCAGGACGTACTCGAGGAACGTCCAGCCGAACACGCCCAGCGCGAACATGCCCAGGAGCTCCGCGCGCGACAGGCGCGGGTCTCGCGCGCCCTGTCCCAGGAGCCACGCCGTGTACGGGCCCCAGATCAAGACCACGTGCCAGGGCCGCACCCGGGAGAAATACTTCTCCACCCAGTCGACCTTGAACATCCGCGGGCTTCCGCGGCGGGGACGATCCAGGTTGGAGCGCGGAACGAGGTAGAACATGGCGGCAGGTGGATTAGCGGATAGCGCCAGTACGCGCAAGGGAGACGGGATGGC
>DATFUN010000478.1:0-2321 GCA_035260805.1 Myxococcales bacterium
TAGAGCAGTTTGATCAGGATGAAGAGCAGCAGGCCGAAGTTGATCATCTGGATGACGATCGACTTGTCCAGGCTGATCAGGCCGCCTCCGCCCTCGTTGGCCAACGCCGCCGACGGCACCGCCCCGAGCAGAAGCGCAGCGATGGCGAGTATGCGAGTCATGGTGAGTTCTCCGGCCCGAGCGCTATTGTGAAAGAAGGAACAAAGGGTACCCGAGTATCTCCGTGAGGGCCGGGACTGTCAAGCGTCTTTGGGCCGGGCGATGACTCCCCCGCCGACCACCAGATCGCCCTGGTAGAAGACCACCGACTGGCCGGGGGCCGGGGCCCGCTGGGCCCGCTCGAACCGGACCAGGACGGTCCCCTCCCCGTCGGGCTCGATCGTCGCGGCGGCCGGCTCGTGACTGTGCCGGATCTTGGCGGCCACCGCCAGCGGCCCGGTCAGGGCCGGCACCGAGATGAGATTGACCTGCTCGGCCTGCAGCCGGTCCACCTCGACCGCGGCGGCCTCCCCGACCACGAGCGCGTTCCGGCCGGGATCGAGCGCGGTGACGTAGAGCGGCCGGCGCGAGGAGAGGCCCAGGCCGCGGCGCTGGCCCACCGTGTAATTGACCAGGCCTTCGTGCCGCCCCAGGACGGTGCCCTGCCCGTCCACGATCGGCCCGGGAGCGAAGGCCTCCGGCATCCGCCGGCGCAGAAAGCCGCGATAGTCGTCGTCGGGGATGAAGCAGATCTCCTGGCTCTCCGGCTTGTCCGCGGTCTCGAGGCCGAGGGCGCGGGCCTTCTCGCGCACCGCCTCCTTGGTGAGATCGCCCACCGGGAAGCGCGCCGCCTCGAGCTGGGACTGCGTGAGCGGCCAGAGAAAATCCGACTGGTCCTTGCGCCCGTCGCGGCCGCGCCAGAGCAGGAAGCGCCCACCGGCCGCCGCCCGGGTGATGCGCGCGTAGTGGCCGGTGGCCACCGCGACCGCGTCCCACGCACGCGCGCGCTGCACCAGCGAGCCGAACTTCACCTCGCGGTTGCACGCCACGCACGGCACCGGAGTGCGCGCCTCCGCGTAGGCGCGGGCGAACGGCTCGATCACCGCGCGCTCGAACTCGCGCTCGGTGTTGAGCAGGTAGTACGCGATGCCGAGGCGCCGCGCGACCGCGCGCGCGTCCGCGACGGTCTCGGGCGAGCAGCAGCTCCCGAACTTCCGCGTGGACTCTTCCGGCTCGCGCCACGGCCATACCCGCAGCGTGACCCCGATCACCTCGACGCCTTGCTCGACGAGAAGCGCGGCGGCGACCGACGAGTCGACGCCGCCGCTCATACCGACGACGATGCGCGCCTTCATGCGCTCGATTCTAGCGCGACGTCGTCGAGATCAGCTCGGTCAGCCGATCCAGCTCTTCGCGAGAGGAGTAGCTGACCTCGATGCGCCCGGCGCGCTCGCTGCCGACGATGCGCACCCGCGTGGCGAGCGCTACGCGCAGCGCGTCCTCGACCGCGGCCAGCTCCGCCGAGCGGCGGAGCAGCCGGCGCGTCGGCTGCGCGCGCTTGGCCTGCACGCCTTGCTCCGTCGCGCGCACCGACCACGAATGCGTCAGGATCTCCTCCCGGAGCCGCAGCTGCTCGGCAGGGGAGTCGAGCGAGAGCAGCGCGCGCGCGTGGCCCATCGTGAGCCGACCTCCGCGGAGATCAGCCTGGATCACGTCCGGCAGCTTCAACAGGCGGAGGCAATTCGCGATGCTGCTCCGATCGCGCGCCACTCGCTGCGCCAGCTCTTCCTGCGTCCAGGCGAACTCGGCGAGCAGTCGCTGATACGCCTCGGCCTCCTCCATCGGGTTCAGATCCTCGCGTAGCAGGTTCTCGACGAGCGCGAGCTCCAGGCTCTGCGCATCGCTCGCTTCCCGGATAACCGCTGGAATGCGGGTGATCCCGGCCAGCTTCGCCGCGCGCCAACGGCGCTCGCCCACGACGAGCTGATAGCCCTCGCCGAGCCGGCGGACGACCACCGGCTGCAGGACACCACTTTGCTTGAGGGATGCCGAAAGGTCGTGTAAAGCCCTGGCATCAAAGTCTTTTCTGGGTTGCTGTGGGTTGGGGGAGATGGAGTCGATCGGGAGCTCGATCGTGGTCGTCCCTGGCGCCTCCGCGGAAGAAGGGCCGGGAGAGGAGAGCAGGGCCCCGAGGCCGCGCCCAAGTCCGTGCTGTCGATTAACCATGTGAGATCACCTCTCTGGCGAGATCGAGGTACGCAGTCGAGCCGGCGGACCGCAGATCGTAGAGCATGATGGGCTTTCCGTAGCTAGGCGCTTCACTAAGCCTTATATTTCGAGGT
>DATFUN010000479.1:0-2937 GCA_035260805.1 Myxococcales bacterium
CGATCGGCTCGAACGCGGCGCGCGCGCCGTCGTTCCCACCCACGTTGAGCGCGATGATCGCGAGCCGCTCGCCCGGAGCGAGCTGCGCGAAGTCGGCGCGGAGCGAGTCGCCCGAGAAATCCTCCGGGGCGAAGATCTGCCAGCGCGCTCCCGCGCCGCCCGAAGGTCCCGCGGAGACGAGCCCGGGCGCGACCGAGACTGCGAGCGGCGTCCCGTCCGGCTCGAGCGCGCTCCAGGCCTCGACCGCGATGCCGGCTCGCTGCGCCGGGACGGACCCGAGCGGGACCGCCGCAGACGTGCCGCGCACCACCACCGGCTCCCCGACCCGCTCGTCCGCCCCAAGATCGACGAGCTGGACCCGGTACCCCGCCGCGCCGCGCACCGCTTCCCATGTCACCGACACGGTGCCGTCCGGCGCGCCGGCGCGCACCCGCGCCGGCGGATCGATGCGGGCCTGCGCGGCCGCCGCGCGCGCATGCAGCTCGACGGATTCGAGCGCCGCCGAAGCGGCGTAGTCGCCTGCCCGCGGGGCCTCGTCCAGGCGCGCCGAACAGGCCCCCTGCCCCGCGGCGCAACGGAGCTGGACAGGATCGCCGCCGGGCGCAACCACGGCGATCACCGTGTCCTGCTGCTGCGGCGACCCGTCCGTGTGACGCAGCCGCGCGAGGAGCCGGGTCCCGCCCGCGTCGTCCGAACCGACGGCGAGCCCCAGGCTTGCCGTCACGGTAACGTGGATCGGCGTGCTCGCGACTTCGCCGCCGACGCCTACCACGCGCAGGACATAGTCGGTGTCGCGCGTCGGCCTCACCACCGCGCCCGAAGATCCGACGGGGCCCACTCCGTCGAGCGTGAAGGTGTCCGCCCCGGTGACGTACCAGCGCAGCTCGAGCGGCTCGCCCCAGCCGGCCTGGCTCGAC
Organism: Myxococcales bacterium; assembly: GCA_035260805.1. Classification (GTDB taxonomy): domain Bacteria; phylum Myxococcota; class Myxococcia; order Myxococcales; family 40CM-4-68-19; genus VBKO01. Next base: position 918 of record DATFUN010000479.1, read on the forward strand.
TCCGCGCTGAACGATCGGATCTCGGGCGGAGGACCGAAGCGCAGCCGCCCGCAGGCGGCGAGCGCGAGAGCGGCAAGGGCGATGCGGCGCAGAAGTCCCCCGGAAGCAGTTTCCGAGAGGCACAACCATCCTGCTACGGCTGCGCTTCCCCGCCAGGTGTGCGGCCAGGGAGGGCCCGCCGCTCATGGGCAGCGCATCAGTCAATCGACCCAGGGGGTGGGGCACCCACCTTAGGCTACCTACGCCGCGGCTTTCTCCCGACGGCGGCTGCGGGAAACGCTTTTAGCCCGCTGCCGCGACGATCGCGGAGAAGTCGGCCGCTTTGAGGGAGGCGCCGCCGACCAGCGCGCCGTCCACGTCGGGCTGGGAGAGGAGATCGGCGGCGTTGTCCGGCTTGACCGATCCGCCGTACTGGATGCGGACCGCCTCGGCGACCTTTGCGCCGCCCAGCTCCCGGAGCAAGCCGCGGATCTGCGCATGGACCTCCTGCGCCTGGGCGGTGGTCGCCGTGCGGCCGGTGCCGATCGCCCACACGGGCTCGTAGGCCAGCGTGATCTCCTGCAGGGCAGCCGCATCGAGACCGCCGAGCGCGCCGCGAACCTGGCGGGAGACGACCTCCCAGGTCTGCCCCGCTTCGCGCTCCTGCAGCGTCTCGCCTACGCAGACGATGGGGTGGAGCCCCTCGGCAAGTGCGGCGCGGACCTTCTTCGCCACCCAGTCGTCCGTCTCGCCGAAGTACTGCCGCCGCTCGCTGTGCCCGAGGATGACCCCGTCGCAGCCGGCGTCCTTCAGCATGGGAGCGCTCACCTCGCCGGTGAACGCGCCTTGCTTCTCGTGGTGGCAGTTCTGCCCGAAGAGCTGGATGGCCGAGCCCTTCAGCGCCTCCTTCACCGCCGCGAGCGCGGTGAACGGCGGTGCCACGGCCACCTGCGCGGCCGCTCCGGGAAGCTTCTGCCGCAGCTCGCGCACGAGCTGCACGGCTTCGCCCGCCGTCTTGTGCATCTTCCAGTTGCCGCAGATGAACTTACGCCGCGTCATCGAGCACCTTCACGCCCGGCAGCTCGCGCCCTTCGAGGAACTCCAGCGACGCGCCGCCGCCGGTGGAGACGTGCGTCACCTTGCCGTCGAGCCCCATCTCCGCCATGGCCGCCGCGCTGTCTCCACCCCCCACGACCGTCGTCGCCCCGCGCGCCGTGACTTGCGCCAGCGCTTCGGCCACCGCGCGGGTCCCGGCGGCGTATTCCGGCGTCTCGAACATGCCCATCGGCCCGTTCCAGAACACGGTGGCCGCCCGCGCGATGCGCTCCTGGTAGCTGGCGACGGTCTTGGGGCCGATGTCCAGCCCCACGAAACCCTCCGGGATGGGATCGTCGACGGTGCGCGTCTCGATGCCGCCCTTCGGCTCGCGCGCGACCACGTGATCGACCGGAAGCACCAGCTCGACGCGCGACTGCTTCGCCTTCTCCAGCACCCTCTTCGCCAGCTCGACCTTGTCCTTCTCGACGCGCGACGATCCGACGCCGACCCCGCGGGCGGTCATGAAGGTGTACGCCATCGCGCCGCCGATGAGCAGCGCATCGACCCGGGTCATGAGCTGCTCGATCACCTTGATCTTGTCGCTCACCTTGGCCCCACCGAGGATGGCCAGGTAGGGCTTGCGCGCGCCCTTGAGGAGCCTGCTGAGACCGTTCAGCTCCGCCATCACCAGGAAGCCGGCGCCGCGCTGCGGAACGTGGCGGACCATGCCCACCGTCGAGGCATGCGCGCGGTGCACGGTCCCGAAGGCGTCGTCGACGTACACGTCGGCGAGCGAGGCGAGCTGCCGCGCGAACTCCTCGTCGTTCTTCTCCTCCTCCGGATGGAAGCGCAGGTTCTCGAGCAGGAGCACCTGCCCTTCGCGCAGGTCGGCCACGAGCTTGCGCACGCCGTCGCCGACGCAGTCGTCGGCGAAGAACACGTCCTGCCCCAGGAGCTCCGAGAGCCGCTCGCCGGCGTTCTCCAGCGACAGCTCCGGGACGAC
>DATFUN010000480.1:0-7715 GCA_035260805.1 Myxococcales bacterium
TTCTACGAGGAGATCGGCCGCAAGGGCGGCCAGAAAGTCAGGGAGTTGATCGAGCAGGGCAAGAAACGGATCTAGACGGACGAGGGGGCTGACGGCGGAGGGGAGGGGGGATCCTTCCAACCACCGGAGGCAGGAGATGGCGGACGAGAAGAAGGGCGGGATGACGGTTGCCGAGGCAGGTCGCAAGGGAGGCGTGAAGGTCGCGCAGGAGCGCGGCCGGGCCTTCTACGAGCAGATCGGCAAGAAAGGCGGAGAGACCGTCAAGGCGGAGCGCGGGCACGAGTTCTACGAGAAGATCGGCAAGAAGGGCGGAGAGAGCGTGCGCGCGAGCCGAGGACCCGAGTTCTACTCGCAGATCGGCCACAAGGGTGGCCAGAAGGTCCGCGAGTTGATCGAGCAGGGCAAGCGCCTGGGCCGGGCGGCCGCGAAGGCCCGCACCGAGGAGGCCGAAGGCGAAGGCGAAGGGCGGGCGCCGAGCGGAGGCGCCGGCATCAATACGGGCCGCGGGGAGTAGCCAAGGCCTCCTGCCTCGACGGTACGCGGCGGTCCACTTCAAAGGGTGGCCGCCGCGTCCGCTTCGCGCGAGGAGCGATCCCCTTCGCGTCGCCGCGGGGGCCGGCTGACGCGCCGGCCATCCATTCGCCGCCAGATTTCTTGCGCCTCTCGTGGCGCGCCGCCAGCATGGCGCGGTGGCGAGGCGCGCTCCCATCCAACCGATCGACCCCGCGCACCCGCAGCCGCGACACATCTCGCGCGCGGTCTCGGTGATCGACGCCGGTGGCCTGGTGAGCTACCCGACCGACACGTACTACGCGATCGGCTGCGACCTGTTCCAGAAGAAGGCGATCGAACGCATGGCGCTGCTCAAGCGCCGCGATCCGCACAAGCCGTTCGCATTCCTCTGCGGTGATCTCGGCGAGGTCGCGAAGTACGCGATCGTGGACAACGACCGGTTCCGCCTGCTGCGGCGTCTCCTCCCGGGTCCCTACACGGTGGTGCTTCCCGCGACGCGGCTGGTGCCCCGCACGGCGCTCACGCGGCAGCGCGCGGTCGGCATCCGCGTCCCGGATGCTCCCGTCGCAACTGCGCTGGTGCACGGCCTTGGGCGACCCCTGGCCACCACGAGCGCGGCGCTCGCGGACGAGGAGCCGCTCGTGCAGGCGTCCGACATCCAGGAGAAGCTCGGGCACGGGCTGGACCTCATCCTCGACGGGGGGATGACGCTCAACGAGCCGTCCACGGTCATCGACCTGACCGGGTCCGCGCCCGTGGTGCTGCGGCAGGGAAAGGGACGCATCGAGGGGGTGCACCAGTGAGCGAGATGGCGGCGGCAACCCCAGGGCCGCTCGACGATGCGTTGGACCGCTACCTGGCGCACCTGCGCGTCGAGCGCGCGCTGCAGCCGGCCACCCTCGAGTCTTACGCGAGGGACCTGCGCGAGTACCTCGACTGGCTCGCGGCGCGCGAAGTGACCGCCCTGGCGCAGGTCGCGCAGATCCAGGTGCTGCAGCACGTCGCGTCGCTCCAACAGCGAGGGCTCTCCCGCGCCTCGCAGGCGCGCCACCTCGCCGCGGTGCGCGGGTTGCACCGCTTCGCCGCCGCGGAGGGGCTGGCCCCGATCGATCCCACCGAGGGGGTGGAGGCCTCGCGCGGCTCGCGGCCGCTGCCCGACTTCCTCGGTGTCGAAGAGGTGGATCGGCTGCTCGCCCAGCCGGAGGCGGCCACGCCGTCCGGCGCGCGCGACCGCGCCATGCTCGAGCTGCTCTATGCCAGCGGCCTGCGCGTCTCCGAGTTGGTGGCGCTGCCGCTCGCGGCCGTCGATCCGCGGCTGGGCATCGTCCGCGTGCGCGGCAAGGGCGGCAAGGAGCGCATCGTGCCGGTGGGCCAGCGGGCACAGGCGGCGCTGGAGGCGTACCTGCGCGGCGCGCGGGAGGCATTGCTCCGCTCGCGGCAAAGCCGGGACCTCTTCGTCACGCCGCGCGGCCGGCGGATGACGCGGCAAGGGTTCTGGAAGCTGCTTTGCCGCTACGCCGCTGCGGCGGGCCTGCGCGACGTCCATCCGCACACGCTCCGCCACAGCTTCGCCACGCACCTCCTGGAGCGCGGCGCCGATCTGCGCGCCGTGCAGGCGATGCTGGGGCACGCGGACATCGCCACCACGCAGATCTACACGCACGTCGATCGCGAGCGCCTCAAGGTCGTGCTGGCCAAGCACCCGCGCGCCTGATCGGTCGGCCGTGGGAGTGAGCGCGCCGGCAAGGCGCGCGACCGTCTGCGTGCTCGCCGCAGGGAAGTACATCGCCCGATGACCTCGGCGGCCAGTTCGGGTAGGGTGCCACACTTCTTTTCGCGCGGCGCGAGCCGCCCGGGAGTGCAGAGATGGCAGAAGCCGAGGCGGCGGCCGGCCGGCCGGCGCCCCACAGGGTCCCGCGCAGGGTGGTCTCGGGGATGCGCCCCACCGGGCGGATGCACCTGGGGCACTACCAGGGTGCGCTCAAGAGCTGGATCGAGCTGACCAAGGTGGCGGAGTGCTTCTTCTTCTCCGCCGACTGGCACGCGCTCACCACCGACTACAAGGACCCCTCCAAGGTCGCCGAGGCGCAGCGGGAGATGTTCACCGACTGGATCGCCGCCGGGCTCGACCCGTCGCGCTGCACGCTGTTCATCCAGAGCCACGTCAAGCAGCATGCCGAGCTGTTCCTGCTCCTCGGCATGATCGCTCCCATCGGGTGGCTGGAGCGGGTGCCCACCTACAAGGAGCTGCAGGAGCAGCTCGCCGAGAAGGAGCTGAACAACTACGGCTTCCTCGGCTACCCCGTGCTGCAGACCGCCGACGTGGCGCTGTACGGGGCCGATGCGGTGCCGGTCGGGCAGGACCAGGTCTCGCACCTCGAGTTCGCGCGCGAGCTGGTGCGCCGCTTCGATCACCTCTACGCGCGGGAGGGAAAGAAAGTCCTGGTCGAGCCGCAGCCGTACCTGACCGAGGTGCCGAAGATCCTCGGCCTGGACGGACGGAAGATGAGCAAGTCGTACGGCAACGCGGTCGAGCTGGGCGAGGACCCGGAGCAGGCGCGCAAGCGGATCATGGTGGCGGTCACCGACCCGGCGCGGAAGCGCCGGCACGACCCCGGCCACCCGGAGGTGTGCCCGATCTACTACCTGCACCGCGCCTACAGTCCGCCGGAGACGGTGGAGCTGGTGGATCGCGAGTGCCGCAGCGCGGGAATCGGCTGCGTCGATTGCAAGAAGATGCTGCTGCTGAATCTGCTGCCGGTCCTGGAGAAGCACCGCGCCGCCCGCCAGGAGCTGGAGCGCGCGCCTGGACGGGTCGAGGAACTGGTGCGCCTCGGCACCGAGAAGGCGCGCGGGGTGGCGGAAGAGACGATGGCCAAGGTCCGCGCCGCGATGAAGCTCGAGTAGGTGGAACCGGAGATCCCAGAGAACGCGGCGGAAGCCCCGCCGCCCCCGCCGCAAGCGGCGGGCTTCGCCGTCGCGCTGCCCCAGTTCGAGGGGCCGCTGGATCTGCTGCTCACGCTCATACAGGAGCACAAGCTCGACATCCTCCACGTCCCCATCGCCTTCATCACCGACCGCTACGTGGAGTACATGGAAGCCGCGCGCGCCCTGAACCTGGACCTCGCCGGCGAGTTCCTGGTGATGGCGGCGACGCTCGCGCACATCAAGTCGCGCATGCTCCTGCCCCCGCAGGAGTCGCAGGACGCCGCGGACGGGGAGCCGGGGCCCGACCCGCGCGAAGAGCTGATCCGCCGGCTGCTCGAGTACCAGAAGTACAAGATGGCCGGGCACGACCTGGCCGCGCGGCCGCAGCTGGGCCGGGACGTGTTCACGCGCCGCGCGCGCGAGGAGCTGCCGCTCGCGCCCGAGGACGTGGCCGTGCTGCGGCCCCCGGACCTCTCCGCGTACCGGCTGATCGAGGCGCTCTCCAACGTCCTCGCCCGGCGCAAGCTCACCATCCCGCACGAGGTGTTCGTCGAGCGCCTCTCCATCGGAGACCGCATCTCCGCCATCACCGACCGGCTCCGCGACGAGGACCGGATCACCTTCACTTCCTTGTTCGCCGACCTGGGCACGCACGACCGGCACCGGGTGGTGCCCACCTTCCTGGCCCTGCTCGAGATGACCAGGCTCAAGCTGATCAAGGTCCACCAGCCGGACCGGCACGGAGAGATCTACCTGTCCCGTACCGAGGCGCTGTTCGATGCCTCCCCGGAAGGAGTCCAGGTTGACTACCGAGGCTGAGCGCAACGGCGAGATCCCGCGCGACCCGGCGGATGTATCGCCCGACGCGGCCGGAGCAGCGTCCGATGCGGCCGAGACTCCGCCGGCCGACGAGCAGGAGCTGCAGCAGGTCGCCCAGACCGAGCTGTCGATGCTCGCCGAGGCAGCGCGCTTCGCCACGCCGGAGCGGGTGCGCGCGGCGGTCGAGGCGCTGCTGTTCGCGGCCGAGAAGCCGCTCGACCTGCCCGCGCTTCTCGACGCCACCCGGTTCGACGAGCAGACGCTGAAGGACGCGCTGGCGGCCCTGCAGCAGAAGCACGCGCCCGGCGCCGGCGGGACGGTGCTCCTCGATCTCGGCGGCCGCTGGCAGCTGCGCACCGATCCGCAGCTGGGCGCGTACGTGCGGCGGATGCTGCAGGTGAAGCCGATGCGGCTGACGCGCGCCGCGCTGGAGACACTCGCCATCGTGGCCTACCGGCAGCCGATCACGCGGCCGGAGATGGAGGACCTGCGGGGGGTCGACTGCGGCGCGGTGACCAAGGCGCTGCTCGACCGCAAGCTGATCCGCATCCTGGGGAAGAAGGACGAGCCCGGCCGGCCCCTGCTGTTCGGCACCACCCGGGAGTTCCTCGAGCTCTTCAACCTGCGCGATCTCACCCAGCTGCCCACCCTGCGCGAGTTCCAGGAGCTCTCCGAGGAGAGCCGCAAGATCGTCGAGGAGGAGGCCCCGGCCCCGCCGGTCGCCGGCCTCAGCGATCTGGCGCAGGATCCGGGGGCTGCCGAGAAGCTCGCCCAGCACACGGCCGAGAGCGACGCCGCGCTCTCGCAGCTCGAGGACGCGATGGGGGCGGCGGAGGAGCGGAGCAAGGCCGCCGCGCAGGTGCTGGCGCCTCCGCCCGATCCGAATGCCACCCCGGGGACGCAGCCGAGCACGACTACCGAGCAGCCGGCGGACCGCGAACCACAACCCGCAATTCCCAAGCCGGAGCAGTGATGCAGGAGCGCCTGCAGAAGATCCTCGCCCATGCCGGAGTCGCCTCGCGCCGCAAGGCCGAGCAGCTCATCGCCGAGGGGCGGGTCGATCTGAACGGCCAGGTGGTGCGGGAGCTGGGCACCAAGGCCGACCCGCGCAAGGACCTCATCCGCGTCGACGGCAAGCTGATCGCCGATCCCGAGGACAAGGTCTGGTTCGTGCTCTACAAGCCGGCCGGATGCGTGACCACGCTGTCCGATCCGGAAGGGCGGCCGACCATCGCCCAGTACCTGAAGGGAATCCCCGAGCGCGTCTACCCGGTGGGCCGCCTGGACTACGACGTCGAGGGGGCGCTCCTGGTCACCAACGACGGGGAGCTCGCGCACCAACTGATGCATCCGCGCTTCGGAGTGCGCCGCACCTACCTCGCCAAGGTGGCGGGCGTGCCGCGACCGGAGCAGATCGACCGCCTCCTCTCGGGCGTGCGGCTCGAGGACGGGCGCGCTCGGGCGCTCGACGCGGCGGTGCAGAGCCGCACGCCGCGCAACACGTGGGTGCGGGTGGTCGTCTCCGAAGGTCGGCCGCACCTGGTGAAGCGCCTCATGGAGTCGGTGGGTGCGCCGGTGCTCAAGCTCCACCGCGCCGACTACGGCGGCGTCGGCGTGGAAGGACTGCGCCCCGGCGACTACCGCGAGCTGAGCCGGGCCGAGCTGCACGCGCTTCGCGAGCAGGCGGGAAAGAAGGCGCAGCCGCCGGCGCCGCGCCCGGCGGCGCTTCCGGCGCGGCGCCACGGACACGGTCCGCCGGTGCCCGCGGGCAGGCGCAGGTGATAGAAAAGAACACGCATGGCCAAGGACGCCGTCGATGCGCGCAAGCTGAAGGACTCCGCCGCCGAATATCTCAAGAAGTCGAAGTTCGAGAAGGCCGCCGAGGTCCTGGAGGAGCTGGTCCACAGAGAGCCGGAGGACATGCAGCACCGGCTCCGGCTGGGCGACTGCTTGCGGAAGCTGGAGCAGCCGCAAAAGTCCATCGCGCAGTACGACGCGGCGGGCCGCCACTACGCGGACCAGGGACAGCTGATCAAGGCCATCGCCGCGTTCAAGGTGATCCTCGAGATCGATCCGCGTAACGGCGAGGCGCGGAAGCGTCTTGCCCAGATGAACGAGCGCCGATTGGGCAAGGTCGCGGCGGAGGACGGCGGCCGGGGCGCGAAGCGAAAGGCGATCGGGCGGGTCGCGCCGGTGAACGAGCCCGAGACGATCGAGGTACCCGAGGAACCGCAGATCACCAGAAAGGTCCCGCTGGCTGGCACCCGCGGCGCGCAGCGCGGCGCGATGGCCGACCGGATGCAGATCGAGGCGGCCGATGCGGGGGGCGACTTCCTCGAGCCGGACGATGCACCGGAGAGGTTCTCGCCCGGCTTCGAGCGAGGCGCGCTGATTACCCCGCCTCCCGGCGAGGCGGACATCCAGGAGCTGCCCGACGAGGCCATCCTCGGGCCCGAGCCCGAGGACCGGACAGCGAAGCTGGAGCGCGCCGGGCCCATCGCCGATCTGCTCAGCTCCGACGCGGAGGAGGAGATCGAGCTGCTCTCCATCTCCACCGATCGCCTGGAGGAGCCGGAAGCCGAGGCGAGCGGCCAGGACCTGGAGGCGGCCTTCGGCGCCATCGTTCCCGACGCCAAGGCGGCGCCGCGCAAGTTGCCCGCCCGGGTGCCGCTGTTCGACGACCTGCCGCGCGACGCTTTCGTCGAGCTGGTGAACCGCCTCTCGTACCGGCGCTACGGCAAAGGCGAGCAGATCCTGCGGGAGGGCGACCCCGGTCGCAGCTTTTTCGTCATCGTCGAAGGCAAGGTCCGCATCTGGAAGAAGCTGCCCGACGGCGAAGAGCTGCAGCTCGCCACGCTGGAGGAGGGCGCGTTCTTCGGCGAGATGGCGCTCCTCTCCGGCGCCCCGCGCACCGCGAACGTCTCCGCCGAGGACGACACCGAGCTATTGGAGGTGTCGGACGCGGTGCTCCGCCACCTGGCGAAGAACCATCCACTGGTCGTCAAGTCGCTGAAGAACTTCTACCGGCAGCGGCTGCTCAACAACCTGATGGCGATCTCGCCCCTGTTCAAGGACTTCGATCCGGCGGAGCGGCGGCAGATCGTCGAGAAGTTCAGGCTCCGTCAGGCCGCGCCCGGCGAGATGCTCATCAAGGAAGGAACGCAGTCCGACGGGCTGTACGTCGTGCTGCACGGGTCCGTCGACGTCGCCGCGCGGGAGATCGACCTGGCTCACCTCAAAGAGGGGGAGATCTTCGGCGAGATGTCGCTCCTCACCCGCCAACCCGCCACCGCGACCGTCGTCTCGCCGGGGAGCTCCATCCTCCTGCGGCTCCCGCGCGACCAGTTCCAGGAGCTGGTCGTCACCCATCCCCAGATCCTGGCCCTGGTGAGCGAGCTGACCGAGCAACGCGCTGCCGCCACGCGCGCCGCGTTGGCGCAGCACGGGATCTCCAG
>DATFUN010000481.1:0-4953 GCA_035260805.1 Myxococcales bacterium
CTTCTTCAGCTTCTCCACCAGCGTGGTCCGGTTGAGCCCGAGGATCTTCGCCGCCTGGTTCTTGTTGCCGCCGGACCGTTCCAGCGCCTCCCGGATCAGGCGGTCCTCGATCTCCCCCAGCACCTTGTAGAGGTCCACTCCCTCCGGCGGCAGCGCGGTGGGAATCTCGCCTCCGATCGCCGCCGCGCCCGCCGCAGGAGCCGCCCGGGCGTTGCGGATGGGGCCGGGCAGGTCGGCGACCTCGATGTCTCCCTCGCCCTTCAGCACCGCGATGCGCTCGATCAGGTTCTCCAGCTCCCGCACGTTGCCGGGCCAGGCGTGCCGCTCGAGCGCCTCGATCGCCGGGGGCGAGAAGCGCAGCGGCTTCGCCTTTCCCGCGTTGTGCCGAGCGAGGAAGTGCCCCGCGAGCAGGGACACATCGCCTCTCCGCTCGCGCAGCGGCGGCAGGACCAGCGGCACCACGTTGAGCCGGTAGAACAGGTCGCCCCGGAAGGCGCCCTTCGCCACCTGCGCCTCGAGGTCCTTGTTGGTCGCCGCGATCAGCCGGAAATCGACCGACTCCGGCTTGCTGCCGCCTACCGGCTCGATGGAGCGCTCCTGGAGTACGCGCAGGAGCTTGCCTTGGAGCGCGAGCGGCATCTCGCCGATCTCGTCGAGGAAGATGGTGCCGCCGTCGGCGAGCTTGAAGCGGCCCTGGCGCGTTTGCGAGGCGCCGGTGAACGCGCCTTTCACGTGGCCGAACAGCTCGGACTCGAGCAGCTGCTCGGGAATGGCCGCGCAGTTCACCGCCACCAGCGGCCCGAGCGCGCGCCGCGAGAGCCGGTGCACGGCCTGCGCGACCAGCTCCTTGCCCGTGCCGCTCTCCCCCTGGATGAGCACCGAGCTGTTCGAGGGAGCGACGCGGACCAGGGTATCGAAGACGTCGCGGATGGCGGTCGAAGTTCCCACCAGACCAGCGCCCCCGGCCGCCTCGAGCCCTCCTTCGACTTCCTGGGCGTCGGCGATGGCGTCGCGCACCTCGCGCTCGAGCTGGGCCACCGGCACCGGCTTCTCCAGCATGGTGACCGCGCCGAGGCGCATCGCCTCCACGCTGGTCGCCACCGAGCCGAAGGCGGTCATCACCAGCACGGGCGTGCCGGGCAACAGCCGCCGCACCTCGCCGAGCACGAGCAGCCCGTCCCCGTCCGGCATGCGCAGGTCGGTGACCACCGCGTCGAAACGCTTGCCGGTCGAGCGGGCCTCCTCGAGCCTGGCGACCGCCTCTGCGACGCCGAACGCCCCCGCCGTCTCGAACCCGTGTAGCCGGAAGTAGCGCGACAAGGAAGAGACGAGGTCGCGCTCGTCGTCGACGAAGAGAACCCTCATCACCTCTACCACTCCCCCACGCCGGTCCACTCCGTCAAGCAAACGACGGAGCGTCAAACGAATGACGGCATCCCACATCCCGACCGTTCCGCGGGAGCTGCAATCGACCGCGGCAAGTCACCGTTTTTCAAGACGGTCCGATCCTGTACCATTCCAGGCATAGGGGTTGCTCTCTCCCTCGCTGGCGCTCGAGCGGCGCCTTCCGGGAGGGACGATGGGCACCCAGGCAGTCGCCGAGAAGAGGCTGATGCAGGCGCAGCAGCGCGAAGCGCTCATCCGCGCCCACACCGGCCTGGCGCGCAGCCTCGCGCTGCGGCTGGCCGGCCGGGTGCCCTCGTGCGTCGACCTGGACGACCTGATCGGGGCCGGAGTCCTTGGGCTCATCGATGCGGTGGACCGGTTCGATCCGTCGCGGGCCATTCCCTTCGAGGCCTACGCCCGCACGCGAATCCAGGGCGCGATTCTCGACTCCTTGCGCGCCGAGGACCACCTCTCGCGGCGCGACCGGCGCCGCAGCAGAGAGGCCGACCGCGCCGAGGACAAGGTGCGGATGAAGCTCGGCCGCGAGCTCAACGCCGAAGAAGCGGATTGCGCGCGCCGGGGCGTTCCTCGCAGCCTTCCCTACGCGCAGGCCTTCGTGCAGATCGAAGACGCGGACGACGGCACTCTTGGCGAGGAAGAGAGCGCGTTCGCCCAGGTCGCCGCGCTGCAGGATCATGCCCGCGTCCGGCAGCTGGTCGCCCGGCTCCCCGAGCGCGAGCGGACCATCCTCTCGCTCTACTACGAGGAGGAGCTGACCTACCGCGAGATCGGCCAGGTCCTGGGCGTCACCGAGTCACGTATTTGCCAGATTTTGCGGGGGATTCACCGAAACCTCCGGGAGGAGCTCCAGGAGAGCGTCTAAAGCGCGCCCCGCTCTGGCCGACTGTCAGGGTATGCGCAGCGAGCGAGAGCGGGACCGCCGGGTGAACGAATTGCGCGGGTTGGTCCAGGCCGGCCTGTACGAGACAGATCCCGACCGCCTGGCCCAGGCGATGATGAGGGCCAGTCGAAAGAAGGTGCTTGGGCAGCTTGACGGAAAGCCCGGCTGTTGAGAGGCTGCCTGGCCGGGAGGATCGATGCGGTCCGGCCTGCGTAGGAAGGCGCTCTGCGTGCTCTTCGGCCTGGGCGGGCTGGTCTTCGGCATCGCCGGGGCGGAGAACACCTTCGGCCGCCTCCGCGAGGCGCCCGGCGCGGCGCTGCTCTTCTCGCTCGAGCTGCGCGACGAGGCAGGCGCCCTCCTGGCGAACCCGATGCTGGTCGGTGAGGAGGGGCACAAGCTCCACCTCGACCTCTCCCAGCCGGGCGGCCCCGACAGCGATCCGGTGCGGATGTCGTTGGACCTTTCGCCGCACGGCCGCGGCGGAGGTGAGCTGTGCGTCGAGTACAGGCTTTCCCTGGACGGCGGTAGGTCACGCGGTGGATGGATGAGCGTGCCGATGGGCGAGCGCCGGTCGGTGCGCGTCCCCGGACCCGGCGAGCCGCTCCGGCTCAATCTGGTAGTGGCGCGCGCCGGAACGCCCGCCTTCGATCGCCTCCTCCTGGCGCGGCGCCAGGGCAAGCCGGTCACCTGAAACGCGTCCGGCCCGCCGCCCTGTGGTAGAGGAGCGCGCATGCCTCTCCCGCAGATGTCGCGACAGGAGGTCCGCCTCGGCAGATTCGCCGCCTCTTGCAGCGCGGTGTACGGGGTCCTGGCCCTCCTCTTCGCCGTGTTTCCGGGGTGGACGTTTCGGGTGGCCGGCCTCGGCGCGCAGGCGGAGCTGACCGCCGAGGTGCGCTTCTGGCAGGTGCTCGGGGTCGCGATGATGGCGACCATCTCCGTCGCCTGTGCGGTGGTGGCCCACTCCCCGCGGGAGCGCCGTGTCGCGTTGTTGCCGGTCCTCGCGGGCCAGCTTTCTTGTAGTGCGATGGCTCTCCTCGTGGTCGCCGGCTCCGCTCCGGCAGGTTGGGCCCACACCTCGTGGCGCGCCGTGTTCTCCGTCTTCGCCGCCGGCTTTCCGCTGTTCGCGCTGTCCGCCTGGATGTTCCACTCGGCTGCGCCCGGGGTTCACCTGAGCTCCGCTCCCACCCAGTCGGCGCCGGAGCTGCCCGCCCCGGCCAAACCGGTTCGCCTCACGGCGGGAGGCAGCAAGCAGCCCTGAGCAGAGCGCGCGTCCGATTCCGGGCGCGGTGCGCGGCCCTGCGCTACATTCCCCCCATGATCGGAGTGGTCGTCGCGTCGCACGGGAAGCTCGCGGAAGAGCTCATCCGCACCGCGGAAGGCGTCGTCGGCGCTCTCCCCCAGATCCGGCCGGTGAACGTCATGGCCACCGACCCCGAGGTGCGCCACAAGATCGAGGAGGCCATCCGCGCGGTCGACGGCGGCGAAGGCGTCCTGCTGCTCACCGACTTGCTCGGCGGATCTCCAACCCAGCTCTGCCTCTCCTTCCTGAACGAGCGCAAGGTGGAAGTGGTCACCGGCGTGAACCTGCCGATGGTGCTCAAGCTGGTCTCGCTCAGGGGGACGGGGAAGCCGATCGCGCAGCTCGCGCGCGAGGTCGCCGACGCCGGCCAGAAGGCGATCGGCCACGCCTCCGAGCTCCTGCGCGGGAGGATGGGGTGAAAGGTGGCCCGGGCGTCGCCCTGATCCGCGTCGACAACCGGCTCGTGCACGGACAGGTGCTCGAGGCGTGGCTGCCTGCCCTCGACGCGCACGGCGTCCTGGTCGCCGATGACGAGGCGGCCGGCAACGTGCTGGCACGGTCGGCGATGGCGCTGGCGATCCCGCCCAAGGTGCAGTTCGAGGTGCTCAAGGTATCGGCCGCCGCCGAGCTTCTGCGGCCGGGGGGCAAGGGCGTGCCCGGAGTGCGCACGCTGCTCCTGGTCCGCGACGTGCGCGACGCGAGCGCGCTGGCCGAGCAAGGCGTTCCCATCCCGCGGCTGAATCTGGGCAACGTCCACTTCGCCAACGGGCGCCGCCAGGTCGCCCCCTCGGTCTACCTGGACGCCGGCGAGATGGAAGCTCTGTCCCGCCTCGCCTCGCGCGGCACCGAGGTCGAGGCACGCGCCGTCCCTTCCGAGCAGCCCACGCCGCTCTCCACGCTACAGACCCGCTTCGCCTCGGCGCACGCCTGAAAAAAGACGAACGCGGAGGGGCAGCGGCGCGGAGAATTCGAGGGGCCGGGGAGGCGCGCGTCCGAGTTGGAAAGCGTGCCAAAACCTCCGCGTCTCCGCGTCTCCGCGTTTGATCCTTTAGGATGGGCTCGTGAGCGCATTCACGCTGGGAGATGTCGCGGAGACGTTTGGGACCGCCGCTCTCGCCGCGCTCGTCGGCGGCCTGGCGGCGGTAGAGCGGAAAGGAGCCCTGCAGCTCATGCTCAGCCGGCCGATCGTGCTGGCGCCCCTCCTGGGCTGGGCGCTGGGCGATCCGCGCGGCGGATTGATGCTCGGGGTCCCGCTCGAGCTGATCTTCCTCGGCGGCGTGAACCTGGGCGGAAGCCTTCCCGACAACGAGACGCTTCTCGCCGCGGCGCTCACCTCCGCCGTGGTCCCGGCGGGCATCGTCGCCGG
>DATFUN010000482.1:0-3626 GCA_035260805.1 Myxococcales bacterium
CTTTCATGCGCCGAGGTTGGGGACTTGGCGGTTCGATCGCAACTGCGGATCGCGCAAGCGTCCCGGTCAGGCGGGCGGCGGCAGGCCCTGCTCCCGGGATTCCCGGGCGCCGCTCACTCGACGGCGGCGCGGGCGAGGCCCAGGCGAGGAGCACGGCGGCCGATGCGCAAGACGACCACCGCGGCGACGAGGCAGATGGCGCCCGCCGTCACCCAGGCAGGAGTGTACGTGGTGAGGGATGAGCGGATCACGCCGGCGCCCAACGCGCCGACGCCCGCGCCGATCTGGTGCGAGGCGACGATCCACCCGAAGGCGATCGGGGCGTCGCGAACGCCGACGGCATCGGTGGTAAGGCGGACCGTCGGCGGGACGGTGGCGATCCAGTCCAGCCCGTAGAAGACCGCGAAGACCGGCAGCCCGAGCACCTGCGCGTCGAAGGCCTGCGGCAGCCACAGGAGCGAGAGCCCGCGCAGCCCGTAGTACCAGAAGAGCAGCTTGCGCGAATCGAAGCGATCGGAGAGCCAGCCGCTGGCGGTCGTGCCGACCAGGTCGAAGATGCCCATCACCGCGAGCAGGCCCGCCGCGCGCACCTCGGGGATCCCATGGTCCATGCAGGCCGGCACGAGGTGCGTGCCGACCAGGCCGTTGGTGGTCGCGCCGCAGACGAAGAAGCTGCCGGCGAGGAGCCAGAAATCGCCCTTGCGCGCGCTCTCCCGCAAGACCCGCAGCGCGTTGGCGAGCGGGTTCTGGCGCGACGGCACGAGCGGCGGAGTGTCCGGGGACGCGCCGTAAGGCAACAATCCCAGGTCGGACGGGCGGTCGCGCACCAGGAGCGCCACCAGCGGCAAGAGCAGCGCGATGACGGAGGCGACCAGCAGCGTCACCGCCCGCCATCCGTGCTGCTCCACCACGTGGGCCTCGAGCGGGAGGAAGAGCATCTGCCCCGTCGCGGTGCTGGCGGTGAGCACGCCCATCATCGCGCCGCGGCGCGAGACGAACCAGCGGTTCACTACCGTCGCCCCGAGCACCATCGCCGTGGTGCCGGTGCCCAGGCCGACCAGGACTCCCCAGGTGAGCACGAGCTGCCAGCTCGTGCGCATCTGCGAGGTGAGCGCGACCCCGGCGCAGATCAACGCCAGCGAGGCGAGCACGGTGCGGCGGATCCCGAACCGCTCCATCAGCGCGGCGGCGAACGGCCCGACCAGCCCGTAGAGCACCAGGTTCACCGACACCGCGGAAGACAGCAGCGCCCGGCTCCAGCCGAACTCGCGCTCGAGCGGGACGATGAGGATGGAGGGCGTGGCGCGCACCGCCGCGGCGCAGAGGAGCACCACGAACACCGCGCCGGCGACGACGAAGGCGGGATGGATCTTGCGCGTCACGACGCGAGCTCCTTGCGCGCCGAGAAGCGCGCGCGGTACGCGGAAGGCGTCACGTGCAGCGCGCGCAGGAAGGCGCGGCGCAGCACCTCGGCGCTGCCGAACCCGCAGCGCGAGGCGACCTCCTCGAGGCCGGCCGGCGTCTGCTGCAGGGCGCGGCGCGCCGCCTCCAGGCGGAGCTGCTCGACCGCTTCGGCCGGGGCCACTCCCAGCTCCTTGCGGAAGATGCGCGTCAGATGCCGGGGGCTCTTGCCCGCGCGCCTGGCCAGAGCGGGCACGGACAGATCGCTGGCCGGATGCTCGGCCGCCCAGGCGACCAGCTCGCACACCGAGGGCGTCCCGGCGGCCTGCAGACGCAGTGGCGCGCTGTACTGGCTCTGGTCGCCAGGACGCCGCAGGTACATGACCATCGCCCGCGCGACGGCCAGCGCCACGTCGGCGCCGAGGTCCTCCTCGATCAGCGCCAACGCCAGGTCCATGCCGGCGCTCACTCCCCCGGAGGTGTAGACGTTTTCGTCGCGGACCCAGATGCGGTCGTCCTCCACCCGGATCTGCGGGTAGCGGCGCTTCAGCTCGGCGGCGCGCGACCAGTGCGTGGTCACCGCGCGGCCGTCGAGGAGCCCCGCCTCGGCGAGCAGGAACGCGCCCGTGCAGACCGAGCCGATGCGCCGTACGCGGCGCGCCATCTGCCGCAGCCAGCGAAGCACGGCCGCCTGTCCCAGCTGCGCGTCGACGCCGAGGCCGCCGACCACCAGCAGCGTGTCCACCTGGCCGCGCAGCGAACGGAAGCTTTCGTCGGCGAGGAACCTGAACCCGGACGAGGCGGCGATCGGTTCTTCACCGGTACCGATCACGATCGGCGAATAACCGGGATGGGTCCGGCCCTCGTCCCGCAGGATCCGCGTCGCCCGGGCGAACAGCTCCAGCGGACCCGACAGGTCCAGCGCCTGCACTCCCGGATAGACGAACAGCCCGATGCGCAGCGGGCGGGAGGGCGCGGCGACGCGTTCCATCCGCCCATGCTGCGCCGGTGCCGCGCTGTCCGCAAGGACATTGTTCCCACGATTCGGGACATGCCGCGCGCGTGTGCCTTGTCCCTTCCCCCGGACTTCTCACGTCCCGGGCACCGTCTCGTGGGTGCATCCGGCGCTGCCTGGCTCCCCGCAGGAACAGTCGATGCAGCCGCGCTCGGCACAAGAAGCGCACCAGCGGACGACGCGCTTGCGCAGCGCTTGCCGCGCGCGGAAGACGCGCACGCCGGCGTTGTTGGGCGTGATGCCCGCTTCGGCGGCGTAATCCCGGACGGATAGACCGTCCACGTCGATGCGGCGGAGCGCCAGCGCGTACTCGGGCTTGAGCGTCTCGGACAGCCGGGCGACGCAGCGGCAGACGGCGTTCCGCTCGTCGAGGTCCGGCTCCCCCTTCTCGTCGAGCTCGCGAGCGAGCGCCGCGAGCGCGCGCTCGGTCGCGCCGCTGCGCCGGTAATGGTCGACGACTGCGTTGCGCAGCACCCGGTAGAACCACGCGACCGCCGACTCCTCGCTCTCGAGCGGCACCTTGTCGAGGCTACGCGCGAAGGATTCCTGCAGCAGGTCCTCGGCGAGGTCGCGGCGGCCGATCCGGCTCTCGAGGAAGGAGAGGAATGCGCGGCGGTTCTGCGCGAGCACCGCCAGCGCCTCGCGCCTCGGAGGCGCTCCGGAAAGCCCCCCGCCGTCCACCCCGTCTGCCTGCTGCATGCTGTCTCCCGAGGAAGTCGCGCGATCGAGGCGATTGTATGCCTCGCCCAGGGTCGCCGCTTTGCGCTAGTCCGCCCGGAGCGCGGCCATCGGGTCGATGCGCGCCGCGCGCAGCGCTGGAATGCCGCTCGCGGCGAGCCCCACCAGCGCCAGCAGCGCGGCGATGGCTGCGAACGTCACCGGGTCGCGGGCGCTCACGCCGTAGAGCTGGGACGCGATCAGACGTCCTGCCGCCAGCGCGGCGGCGGTGCCGATGCAGACGCCGATGCCGACGGTACGCAGCGCGCCCGTGAGCACCATCCGGACCACGGCACCCGCCGAGGCGCCGATGGCCATGCGGACGCCAATCTCGCGCGTCCGTTGTGCGACGGCATACGCGGTGACCCCGTAGATGCCGACCGCGGACAGCACCAGCGCGAGGGCGGCGAAGACGCCCAGGAGCTGCAGCGGGAACCTTCGCGCTGCCAACGATGCGGCGAGCACCTCTTCGAGCGGCGACACGCGATCGACG
>DATFUN010000483.1:0-6708 GCA_035260805.1 Myxococcales bacterium
GAATCGTCGACGACCACCCTCGCGGGGGCTTCGCTGGGAGCGCGAGCGTTCGGAACCCCGCCATCGGGAGGACGGCTGACGCGGTGGGCAGGCTACACGTCGTCTCCCAGGCCGCCGCCGAGATCGTCTCCGAAACCGTCGCTGTCCGAGTCGCCGCTGGCATCGGCCTCCTCGGCGTCGGCCTCATTTGAAGCCGACTGGTCGCCCTGGTCCGCGGTGGCGTCGGACCCTGATTCGGCTCCAACACCGGGTGAGTGTCCAAACCCGCCCAGGAGCTGATGCGCGATGGCCGAGCCGACCACGCTCCCGACTACGCTCCCCAGGAGCGAGCTGGCGAACATCCCACCCAGTCCGGGACCGCCCAGCGTGCGCTCCACGGTCCCGGGCTGGCGAACCTCCGCCCGGGTCGCCATGCGCGCAAGGGTCTGTGGATCGGCGCGGGCAGGGTCGGCGACCCGCTCGTCAGGCGGCGCCGCCGCGCTCAGCTCCCGGAGCACTTGCTGCCGCTGCTCGGGCGTCAACTTCTCGAACGCTTCCCGATGCGCTTGCTCGATCGCCTCCGGTGGCGCCGTGCGCACCAGGTAGCGATATCGCTCCAGCGCCTGGTCGTTCGGACTGGCCTCGGGCGTTCGTTGCACGTCCTTGGGGCTGGAAGGTCGCTCTTGCCCGAACAGTCGATCGAGGATGCCCATCGCGCCTCCTGGCATTTCCCGGAAGGTAGGGAGCGCCCCGGAGAAAGGCCGCATCCGTGGTAGGCACCGGGCATGGACGTCGCGCACCGCATGGTCGACATCGGCGACGTGCGGCTGCACTGCGCCGAGATGGGGCAGGGCCCGCTCGTGCTGCTCCTGCATGGGTTCCCCGAGTGCTGGGTATCCTGGCGCAACCAGATGCCCGCGCTGGCGGCCGCCGGGTTCCGCGCCGTCGCGCCCGACCTGCGCGGGTACGGAAAGTCGGACAAGCCCCGCGACCTCGACGCGTACCGGATCGAGGTGCTCGCCGCGGACGTGGCGCGGCTGGTGGAAGCGCTCGGGGCGGATCGCGCCCACGTGGTGGGTCACGACTGGGGCGGCGCCGCGGCCTGGTTCTTCGCCATGTGGCACCCGGCGCGGCTCGACCGGCTCGCGATCCTCAACGCTCCCCATCCGGCGCGGCTGTCGCGCGCCCTGAAGAGACCGCGGCAGATCCTGCGCGGCTCGCACGCGCTGTTCTTCCAGGTCCCCTGGTTGCCGGAGGCGCTCTTGCGCGCGGGCGACTTCTTCCTGCTGCGCCGGCTGTTCCGATACGATCCGGAGCGACCCGGCGCGTACACCGACGAGGACATCGAGCAGATCGTCGCCTCGGCCCGCGAGCCGGGCGCGCTGACCGGAATGCTGGCCTGGTATCGGGCGATGCTCCAGCGGCCGACGCACACCCGCTGGAAGCCGATCGAACGGCCGGTGCAGGTCATCTGGGGCGAGAAGGACCGGTACCTGATCCGCGACATCGCCGAGCCCGAGCGCGAGTGGGTGCCGGACCTGCGATTCGCCCCCATCCCCGAGGCGAGCCACTGGGTCCAGGCCGACGCGCCCGAGAAGGTGAACGGGCTATTGATCGACTTCCTCCGTGCGTAACGTACGCCGGTGTCCGTCCGCGGTAAGAAAGGGAAGCGAGCGCCCGCCCGGCCTTCCGCGGGGAGGCGCGCCCGCAAGGACGGCGCCGCCTTGCGCAAACGACTGCCTGAGTACGAAGCGAAGCGGGACTTCGGGATCACGTCCGAGCCGGCGCCCGGGTCCGCGAGGCCCTCCGAGGAACGCCCGTCGTTCGTGGTGCACAAGCACGACGCGAGCCGGCTGCACTACGACGTGCGGCTGGAGATGGACGACGCGCTCGCCTCGTGGTCGGTCCCCAAGGGACCCTCGTACGATCCGGGGCAGAAGCGGCTGGCCATCCAGACCGAGGACCACCCGCTGGAGTACGGCAACTTCGAGGGACGCATCCCGGACGGCGAGTACGGCGCCGGCGACTCGCTCATCTGGGACAACGGAACGTACGAGGCGGTCCCGCCCGGCACCCCGAGCGAGCAGCGCAAGAAAGGGCACCTGCGCGTCCGCTTCCACGGCAAGAAGCTCGACGGCGAATGGCACCTGGTGCGCACCGGCGGCGCCGGCGGTGCGCAAGGTACCAAGTCGCAATGGCTGATGTTCAAGGCGAAGGACGGCAAGGAGAACCCCGGCTATGACGTGATCGCGGAGCGGCCGGAGTCGGTGGTCAGCGGGCGCGTCGCCACCCGCGGGCCGGAGCGCGCGGGCACGCTGCGCGCGCCGCGCCCGCCGCCGGAGAAGCTCCTCGAGGGCCTGTTGCCGCCGATGCTGGCGACGTTGGTCAGCGAGCCGCCGCCCGACGAGGAGAGCTGGATCAAGGAGCGCAAATACGACGGCTACCGGGCCCTCTGCGCAGTGTCCAACGGCCGCGTGGCGATGTGGACCCGCAACGGGCTCGACCTGACCGCGCGCTTCCCCGCCATCGCGCGCTCGCTCTCGCAGCTGGTGGTGGGCGACGCGGTGGTCGACGGCGAGATCGCCATCCCGGATGCGAAGGGCGTGCCGCGGTTCGAGCTGATCCAGCAGGGGAAGAACGACGAGGCGCTGCTCTTCACCTTCGACCTGCTGCGCCTGGACGGCGAGGACATCCGCCCGCGTCCGATCGAGCAGCGCCGCGACCTGCTCCGCAGCTTGCTCTCCAACACGGCCGGGAATCTGCGCGTGAGCGAGGAGCTGCAAGGGCGCGTGGAAGATCTGCTGAAGGACGCCGCGCGGGACGGCTGGGAAGGCGTGATCCTGAAGCGGCGCGGATCTCCCTACCAGAAGGGGCGCAGCCACGATTGGCTGAAGCTCAAGGCGCTCGCCACCCAGGAGCTGGCCATCGTGGGGTGGACGCCGGGCGAAGGATCGGCTTCCAGCGGGATCGGCGCGTTGCTGCTCGGTGTGAACGAGGGTGGAACGCTGGAGTTCGCCGGCAAGGTGGGGACGGGCTTCTCCGCGAAGCAGCGCAAGGAGCTGCTCGACGAGCTGCGCAAGGACGAGGTGGACGAGCCGCAGGTGCGCGGAGCGCCCCGGCTGCGCGATGCGCACTGGGTGAAGCCGCGGCTGGTCGCACAGGTCCGCTTCTCGGAGTGGACCAGCGACGGAAAGCTGCGCCATCCGAGCTTCCAGGGCCTGCGGCCGGACAAGACGCCGATGGAGACGGTGCGAGAGAAGCCCGCCGCGCCACCGAAGGGGTCGAGCGCAAGGTCGACTTCGAAGTCGAGTGCGAGCTCGAGGTCGAGTGCGAGGTCGGAGGAGGCGGCGGGGCAGAGGTCGGGGTCCGCGGAGATGGCTGGCCCCGTCGAGGTGAAGCTCACCAACCCCGACCGCGTGCTCTATCCGAAGGACGGGATCACCAAGAAGGACGTGGCCGACTACTACGACGCCGTCTCCGGGCCGCTGCTGGCCGCGATCAAGGACCGGCCGCTGGCGGTCATCCACTGGAACCAGGGCGTGGGCAAGCCAGGCTGGTTCGAGCAGAACACGGGGCAGAAGGCGGAGCCGTGGATGAAGGTGGTCGACACGCCCTCCTCCAAGGGTCCGGTGCGGCACCTGGTGGTCGATCGGCCCGAGACGCTGCGCTGGCTCGCCCAGCACGCCGCGCTCGAGCTGCACATGTGGCACTCCCGCGCGCAGAGCCTGACCATGCCGGACTGGGTGGTGTTCGACCTCGATCCCGCGGACGGCAAGGACATCGAGCAGGCCATCGAGGTTGCCCAGATCCTGCGCGGGATGTTCGACCGGCTCGGGCTGCCGAGCGTCCCGAAGACGACAGGGAAGCGCGGCCTGCACGTGTTCGTGCCGCTCGCGCCCGGACATACCTACGACGACGCGCAGGCGTTCGCGCTGTCGGTCGGGGAGACCGTGGCACAGAAGCTGCCGCAGGTGACCCTCGAGCGCGCCAAGGAAAAACGGAAGGGCCGCCTGTACTTCGATTGCCTGCAGAACGGGTACGGCAAGACGGTGATCGCTCCGTATTCCCTTCGCGGCGTGGATGGCGCGCCCGTTTCCACCCCGTTACGCTGGAACGAAGTGGAGCCCGGGCTCGATCCCAAGCGGTTCAACCTGCGCACGGTGCCCGACCGCCTGAAGGAGGTCGGCGATCTGTTCGCTCCCGCCTTGCGGCAAGGCGTCCGGCTGCCGAGGTTCAAGCGGTGATGCGCGATCTCTATGCCGTCCTGGGGCTCCGCGACGACGCGACCGAGGACGCGATCAAGACCGTCTACCGTCAGCTCGCCCGGACCTTCCACCCCGACGTCAACCAGGACCCGTCGGCCGTGGAGCATTTCCGCGAGATCACCGACGCGTACGTGGTGCTGTCCGATCCGGAGCTGCGGCGGCAGTACGATCGCCGGCGTGCGCGCGGTCCGCGAAGGCCTCCGCGTGGCCAAGAGACCGAGACCCGGATCGGCCTGCACCTCGCCGGGATCGATCTGGGCGGGCTGCTCGGCGTGACGGTCCAGGTGCGGCGGCGTCCATTATTCGACGAAGATCCGCAGCCCGTCTCGGAGCCGCCCGCGCGCAAGGCGCCGCGGCTGCCATCACGAAGGCGCCGGTGAGCGTCATCCCTCGGGCGGGTGCACTTCCAGGATCGCCTTGACGATGAACGAGTCGGCACCCGAGCCGCCGCCCACCCCGAGGTTCAGACCCAGCCACCGCGTGGCGAGATCGATGACGCCGAACGCGCGGTGCACCTGTTCGCTGACGGGCGACAGGCCCTCGATGCGCCCCAGCACGGAGTAGTACTCGACGCCGAGCGAGACCGCTTCGCTCACCGACCACGCCGCCTTGGCGCACGGCGCCAGCTCCGGATGGAACCCTCCGTGCAGCTCGAAGGAGACGATCGGATTGAGCCACAGTCCGAGCCGGCCGCTGTGCGCCTCGAGGATCGGCCGCAGCTCGCCGCCGCGCCGCGCCGCCTCGTACTCCGGCGGGATCCAGGACAGCTCGCCGTTCAACGCCAGGTAAAGCCACCCGAACGCGGGTTCCAGAAGCCGCGCCTTCATCCGCAGCTTGGTTCCGGCGTAGTCGTACGTGCCGTCGGGACGCAGCGCCGACTGCAGATACGCGCCTGCCTCCAGCCAGTCGGTCAGGCCCAGGTGCGGCTCGAGCGTGGCGTGAACCACGTGATTGGTGGGCAGCTCGCCCGCCGGTGAGCGCTGCTCGGATCCCTGCAGCACGCCGTTGACGTGGAGCTCCACCCCCGGCGTCAGCGCGGGCGCAGTGCTCACGTCGTAGACCTGGATCTCGAACGCATCCTGCGCACCCGCGGCCGTGGCGCAGAGGAGGAGCAACATCGCGGTTCGCACCGGGATACTCTACGGCGAAACGTCGGGGCGCGCTGAATTCTGCGCCGCCGCGGCGCCCGGTGTTACCCTCCTCCCGTGGCAGACGAGGTGGTCATCCCGGCGTTCCGCAGCGTCCCGCGCACGGGCGTCATCTACGTCACTTCCGAGGCGCACCGCCGGGGATACCGCTCGCGCGATCCGAGCTGGTGCAACCTGGGCCAGGGGCAGCCGGAGACGGGCGAGCTGCCTGGCGCGCCTCCCCGCGTGCACCAGGTGGGCATCGAGGTGGACGATCAGGAGTACGCGCCGGTGCCGGGGATCTGGGAGCTGCGCGAGGCGGTAGCCTCGCTCTACAACCGGCTCTACCGGCGCGGGATGCCTTCCCAGTACAGCGCCGAGAACGTCTCCATCTCGGGCGGCGGCCGCGCCTCGCTGACGCGGGCGGCGGCCTCGCTGGGTCACATCAACCTGGGCCACTTCCTACCGGACTACACGGCGTACGAGGAGCTGCTCGACATCTTCCGCGCCTTCACCGCCATCCCCATCCTGCTGGAGGGCGAGCGCGGCTACGCGTTCACCGCGGACGATCTGCGCCGGGAGGTGCAGGGCCGCGGGCTTTCCGCGCTGCTCGTCTCCAACCCGTGCAATCCGACGGGCAAGCTGGTCCAGGGCGAGGAGCTGTCGCGCTGGGTGGGCCTGTCGCGCGAGCTGGAGTGCGCGTTGCTCGTCGACGAGTTCTACAGCCATTACGTGTGGAGCTCCCGGCCGGGCCACCTGCCCATCGAGAGCGCCGCGCGCTACGTCGAGGACGTCGACCGCGATCCGGTGGTGCTGTTCGACGGCTTGACCAAGAACTGGCGCTACCCGGGATGGCGGGTGACGTGGACGGTCGCGCCCAAGACCGTGATCGAAGCCGTGGCCAGCGCGGGGTCCTTCCTCGACGGCGGTGGCAGCAAGCCCCTGCAACGCGCGGCGATCCCGCTGCTCGACGACGACCACGTCCGCGCCGAGACCCTGGCCACGCACGCGGTGTTTCGCGAGAAGCGCGATCGCATGCTCTCCCGCCTGGAGCGGCTCGGCATTCGCGCCGACCGCGCTCCCGACGGCACGTTCTACGTCTGGGGCAACCTTTCGGGATTGCCGCCGCCGCTCAACGACGGCATGGGCTTCTTCCGCGGTGCGCTGGAGCGCAAGGTGATCACCGTGCCGGGCGAATTCTTCGACGTGAACCCCGGCAAGCGGCGCAGCCGGCGCGCCTCGCGCTTCCGCAGCTACACCCGGTTCTCCTTCGGCCCGCCCCAGGCGGAAATCGATACTGCGCTGGGGCGGATCGAAGAGATGGTCGCCGACGCGAC
>DATFUN010000484.1:0-14551 GCA_035260805.1 Myxococcales bacterium
CTGCCGGCGCATCTCTTCCTCGGCCACATGCACAAGGTGGTCGGCAACCTCAAGGCCGCCACATCCTCCTTCCAGCGCGTGCTCGACCTGGACGAAAAGCACGTCGAGGCCCAACGCGAGCTCCGCCTGATGGGCAAGAAATCCTGACCCGCCGAAAAGATCACCGCGGAGACGCGGAGGGCGCGGAGGAAATCGGTTCTTTCCGCACGGACTCCGAGGCCCGACCCAAGAAGACGAAATCTCCGCGTTCTCCGCGTCTCCGCGGTGTCCTGTTACCCCCGTTTCGGCAACGAGAGTTGCGGGTTCGTCGGGTGGGGTCTGTAGAGGAGGAAGGTGCGGCCGAGGACCTGGGCTAGTTCGGACGAGGTGGCGGAGGCGAGCTGTTCTGCCGCTTGGTGGCGGGGGAGGGGAGAACCCTCCGAGACCTTCACCTTGATCAGCTCGTGCGCGGCGAGCTGGGCGTTTGCCTGGGCCACGACGGAGTCGGTCAGGCCGTCGTGGCCGATCTGCAGGACGGGCGAGAGGTGGTGACCCAGCGCCCGCAGGTGCCGGCGCTGCTTTCCGGTCAGCTCACCCAACCCTGGGTCCGGGCTTGCCGAACAGCTCCTGCTGCTCGGGGATGAGCCCCAGCGCCTTGGCGACGGGCGCGAAGCTGCGCCGGTGGATGGGGCAGGCGCCCCGCTTCTCCAGCGCGTCGAGGTGGTCGGGCGTCGGATAGCCTTTGTGGTGAGCGAATCCGTATCCCGGGTGCTCGCGGTCCAACTCGCACATCAGCCGGTCGCGGTGGACCTTGGCGACGATGCTCGCCGCGCCGATGGTGATGCTCTTCGCGTCGCCCTTTACGATCGGCTGCTGCGGGATGTCCAGGTCGCGCAGCCGGCGCGCGTCGACCAGCAGGTGCTCGGGGCGGGGGAGCAGCGCGACCACCGCGCGGCGGAGCGCCAGGAGCCCCGCATGGTAGATGTTGAGCGAGTCGATCTCCGCCACCTCGGCGCGGCCGATCCCGACCGTGACGCAGGCCGCGCGAATCTCCGGTTCCAGCGCATCGCGCTCTTCCGGCGTGAGCTGCTTCGAGTCGTTCACTCCCTGGATGCGCGTCCCCGGCCGGAGGATGACCGCCGCCGCGATCACCGGGCCGGCCAGGGGGGCCATCCCCACCTCGTCCACTCCTGCCACCAGCGTGAAGCCCTGCTCCCACAGCGGCTGCTCGAAGGCGCACAGGCGCGTGAGCCTTCGCCCCTCGGCTTGCGCGGCGTGGATGCGCTTCAGGATCCGCTCGGCGACCGCGCGCGCGCCCGAGCGCGGGTCCTCGCGCAGCGCGGTCAGCCCGCCGCGCGGAAGCTCCTCGTCGCCGTCGGCGTAGCGCTTGCGCAGCTCTTCGACCGGCATCCGGTGAAGCTCGTCGAGCCGCGCCATCACGCCGTCCCGGGGTTCTGGGACTCGATGCGCTTCTTGAAGTTCGCCAGCAAGCCGGGCAGAGACTGCTCCGCCAGCATGCGCTCGACCATCGAGGGCACCAGCGCCCCGAGCTTCAGGTCGATCTTGTAAGTGGCCTCGGTGCCCTCGGGGACGGCCTTCAGGATCCAGGCGCCGTCGTTCCCCTTCATCATCTCGCCGCGCACCATGGTCCACGCCAGCTGGTCCGGCGGCCGCGCCGTGTGCTTGAGCGTGTAGGTGATCACCTTCGCCTTGATGTCGACCGTGTAGGTGACTTCCTTCACGTTCCCGGCCCCGAACTCCACCTTGGCCTTCTTCACCTCGGGCAAGAACTCCGGGTACTTCTCGTAATCGGTGATCACCGCGAAGACCTTCTCCTGCGGCGCGTTGATCACGATGCTCCGCTCGGCCTTGGCCATTTCGCCGTTCCTCCGCTCAAGGATTTCTGCTCCATACCACGGTGAAGGAGGAGGAGCAGAGGCGGCTGGAGCAGGCGAGGGAGCAGCGCAAGGACCAGCATGCCGCCGATCACCACGATGGCGAGCGGCTTCTGCGTCTCGCTGCCGATCCCGCGCGAGAGCGCCGCGGGCAACAGGCCGATCAGGGCCACGGAGGCGGTCATCAGCGCCGGCCGGAGGCCGCGCTCGGCCGCGAGCCGGGCGCCTTCCTCCAGCGAGCGTCCTTCGCGCCACATCTTGTGCGCGTACGTCACCACGATGATCGCGTCCTGCACCGCGATGCCGAAGATGGAGATGAATCCCATCGCCGCGGAGATGGAGAGATTGGTGCCGGTGACGAGGAGCGCGAAGACGCCGCCCGCGCAGGCCGCCGGGATGCTGAGCAGCACCAGCAGCGTGTCCTTGGTGGTGCCCACCGCGCTGTAGACCAGGAAGGCGATGATCAGCAGCGTGACGGGGATGATGACCCGGAGCCGCTGCGCGGCCTCGCGAAGCTGGTCCGCCTCGCCGGCCCATTCGACGTGCGTATCGTATGGCAGGTGCACTTCCCGCTCGACCCGCGCCTGTGCTTCGGCGATGGTCGAGCCGAGGTCGCGGCCGCGGACGCTGAACTTCACCGGCGCGTATCGCCGCTGGTCCTCGCGGTACACGAGCGAGGGCCCCTCCGCCTCGGTGATGGCGGCCATCTGACCGAGCGGGACCTGGGCGCCCTCCGGCGTGGGCACCAGGATCTGCCGGATGGCTTGGAGGTTCTTGCGGTAGGGCGCCGCCCAGCGAACCACCAGGTCGAAGTGCTTTTCGCCCTCGTACACCTGGGTCACCGTCGAGCCGCCGATGGCCGCCTGCACCAGGTTCATCACGTCGCCCACGTTGAGGCCGTAGCGCCCCACCGCCTCGCGGTCGGGGATCACGCGGATGTCCGGCTGTCCCAGGGTGCGGAAGACGCCCAGGTCCTCGATGCCGCGGACCGCCTGCAGGGCGCGGGCGATCTCCGCGGCCTTGTGCTCGTTCAGGCGCAGGTCGGGGCCGACCACCTTGACGGTATTCTCGCCCTTGACGCCGCTCATCGCCTCTTCGACGTTGTCGGCGATCGCCTGCGAGAAATTGAAATCCACGCCCGGGAACGCCTCGCGCAGCTTCGCCGACAGCTCGCGCTGGAGCTTTTCCTTGGTGAGGCCGCGGCGCCAGGTGGAGGGCGGCTGGAGAGGAGCGAACAGCTCGATGTTGTTGAATCCTGACACGTCGGTGCCGTCGTCGGGGCGGCCCACCTGGGACACGGCGGTCCGGATCTCCGGGAATGCGCGCCGCTCCAGCTCGCAGGGGCCCTCCGCCGGGCACCCGAGCAGGATGCGCCGCATGCGCCCGACGTACTTCGCGGACTGCTCCAGGCTGATCGACAGCGGGAGCGTGGCGCGGATCCAGAAGTTGCCCTCCTCGAGCTTGGGCATGAACTCGGTGCCGATGAATCGCAGCAGCGCCCCGGCCACGACCACGGGAGCGAGCGCGATGAGGAGAGCGGCGGCCGGCCGGCGGAGCGAGAAAGCGAACAGCGGACGGTAGGTCCGGTCCAGCCAGCGGAGGAAGGCATTGTCGTGCGCGTGCTCGGCCTCGTGCGCGGCTTCCGCGACGTGCGCCTGGGGGTCCACCTCGAGCAGCCGCGCGGCGAGCACGGGGGTGAGCGTCATGCTCAGCACCACCGCGCCCGCGATGGAGAAGGCGTAGGTGTGGGCCATCGGCGAGAAGATGACGCCCGCCACCCCGGTGAGCGTGAACAAGGGGAAGAACGCGACGGTGATGATCAGCACCGAGAACAGCATCGGGGCACCGATCTCCGCCGCTGCCGCCCGCACCCGCTCGGCGACTCCGCCGCGCCCGGCTCCACCGAGGTGGCGGTAGATGTTCTCGACCATGATCACCGTCGAGTCGACGATGATCCCGAAGTCGACGGCGCCCAGAGAGATGAGGTTGGCGGGCGTCCCGGTGGCGATCATTCCGCAAAAAGCTGCGAGCAGCGCCAACGGGATGTTGACCGCGGCCAGGATGGCGGCGCGCGCCTGGCCGAGGAATGCCCACAGGACGAGCGTCACCAGGATCATGCCGACGAGGAGGTTCTCGATCACGGTGTGCGTGGTGAGATGCACCAGCCGTTCCCGGTCGTAGTAGGGCTCGAGCGTCATGCCCGGCGGGAGCAGGTGGTACTTGCGGATCTGCTCCACCTTCTCGTGCAGGCCCTGCAACGTCTTCAGCGAATCGCCCCCGTAGCGCATCAGCACGATCCCCTGCACCACGTCGGCGTCGAGGTCCTTGCCGACGATCCCCAGCCGTGGCGCGGCGCCGTCTTTGACCTCCGCCACGTCGCGCACGCGCACCGGGATGCCCTTCTGCCCGGCGACCACGACCTGCTGCACGTCGCGCAGCGAGCGGATGAGGCCCAGCCCGCGCACGTTGAAGGACTGCTCGCCCAGCGTGAGCCGCTGGCCGCCCACGTTCTGGTTCGCGTTGCCGATGGCCGTCGAGACCTGCTGGAGGGTGAGCCCGTGGCCCTTGAGCCGGTACGGGTCCACGTCGACGTGCACCTGGCGCGTCTCGCCGCCGAATCCCACCACGTCCACGATGCCGGGGACCTGGCGGAACTGGCGCTCGAGGATCCAGTCCTGCGCCGTCTTCAACTCGGCGAGCGAGTAGCCGGGGCCGCGCAAGACGTACCGGTAGATCTCCCCGATCGCGTTCCAGGGCGAGAGCTGCGGTTGTACCCCGCTCGGCAGCTGGATGAACTGGAGCCGGTTGATCACCCGCTGCTGCGCTTCGAGGTAGCTCGGGTTCCAGTTGAAGTAGCACTTCACGTCGGAGAGTCCGAACAGCGACTGCGAACGGACGTGGTCCAGGTCGAGCATGCCGGCGAGCCCGCTTTCGAGCGGGATGGTGACGTAGCGCTCCACCTCCTCGGCGGACAGCCCCTGCGGCTGGGTGATCACCTCGATCATCGGGGCGACGGGATTGGGATACGCCTCCACGTCGAGCTGCGTGTAGCAATAGAGACCGACCCCCAGGAGGCCCAGCGCGAAGGCCAGCACGAGCCCGGGGAATCGTAGCGCTGCGCCGACCAGGCGGCCCATCACAGCATCCCGGAGAGGAGCAGCGCCCCGGACACGACGACCTGCTCACCGCGCGAGAGACCGGAGAGCACCACCGCCGGATCGGCATCGTCCGACTCGACCTGCACGCGGCGCTGTTGGAAGCGGAGGAGCCCGTTCTCGGTCCGGCCGACCTGCACCAGGACCACGGTCTGGTCGCCGATGTGCAGGAGAGCGCTGCGCGGGACGGCCAGCGCGTTGCGCGGCGCCCCCGCGATGAGGAGCGTCGCGTACATCTCGGGGAGGAGCTCGCGCGAAGGGTTGCGCAGCTTGGCGCGCACGCGCGCGCTGCGGGTTTGCGGGTCGAGCGTCGGAGCGACCCAGTCGACTTGCCCGGAGAACGTGCGATCGGGGTACGCGACCACCTTGAGCGTGACCTTGGCGCCGGGGTGGACGCGGGACAGGTCCATCTCGAACACGTCGGCGATGGCCCAGACCTGGTCCAGGTCGCCGATCGTGAACAGCTCCGGCGAGGTGCCGCCCGAGGATTGTCCGGCGACCTCCATCCCCGGCGTGACCGTGCGCGCGACCACTTCGCCGTCGATCGGCGACCGCAGGGCCACCGCCTGCGATACGCCTCCCGCGCCGCCCTGGAACAGCCGCGCGCGCTGGCGTGCGCGGGCCAGCTCGGCGGCGGCGCGGTCGCGGGCCGCTTGCGCGGTTTCCAGATCGCGCTGCGACGCCGCGTGCGCCTCGAACAATTCGCGCTGGCGGCGAAGCTCGCGCTCGGCGGCTTGGAGATCGGCCTCGGCCTTGCCCACGTCGGCGGCCGCGACGCCCACGTCCGGCGACTCGAGGACGACCAGCGGCGCGCCTTTCCTGACCCGCTGTCCGAGCTGCGCCTCGATGCGGGCCACGCGACCGGTGACCGGGGAGAAGATGTGGGCCACGTGCGAGTCGTCGAAAGTGATGCGGCCTGGAGCGGTCAACTCGGAAACGACCGGTTGCTCCTCCACGGTCGCCAGCTGGACCTCTCCGGCCTGCATCTGCTGCGGCGACAGCCAGGCCTCGCCGGGCGGCGGGCGCGGCTCCTCTCGCTCCTCGCGGCGGCAAGAGACGGCGACGAGGAGCGCGGCGAGGGCGGCGCCCCTCACGAGCGCAGCTCCTTCCCCACGGCCGCCTCGAGCTTGAACAGGTTCAGCCACAGGTCGTGCAGGTCCTGCAGGTATTCGCCGCGCACCTGGGCGAACGCGCGCTGCGCATCGAGCAGCTCGAAGAGGCGGGCCGCGCCCTTCTCGTACTGGATGCGGGTCAGGTCGCGCGCGCGCTGGGCGCGCTCGAGGAGACCTCCGCGCATGCGGTCGACCAGCTTGCGGCTGGCGGCGAATGCTCCGTACGCGGTGACCACCTCGCTCGCGAGCTGCGCGGCCGCCTTGTCGCGCTGCACGAGCTGGGTGCGCAGGTCCGCTTCCGCGCGCTGCACCTCGCCCTGCTGCCGGTAGAAGATGGGCAAAGGCAGGCTGGCGCCGAAGGCGAGCGTGGGCGGCGACACGGCAGAATTGCCCGTTCCTTCCTGCGAGTACTGGGCCGAGAGCGTCACCTCCGGGATGCGCTGGCGCCGCGCCAGCGCCAGGGCGGCGCGGGCGCGCGCCTCCTGCTTTTCCAGCGCGCGCAAGTCAGGTCGGGTCTCCGCCGCCGCGGCCAGCAAGGCGCCCTCGTCGGCCGCGGGCAGCGACAGGCGCGCGGCCTGTTCCAGCAGATCGGGGTCGATGCGGAAGTCGGGCAGCGGCCCACGCACGGCGAGCAGGAAGGCCACCCCGGCACGCGCGGCGCGGTCGGATTGCCGCGCGACGTCGACCGCCTGCCCCGCTTCCAGAGCGGCGACCTGCGCGCGGGCCAGCTCGGCCTCGCTGATCGCTCCCGTCCGGTAACGCGTCTGATTGAGCTGCTCGGTCTGTTCCGCGAACTCGAGCAGCTCGGCGGCCAGATCGAGCTGCGCGCGCTGCAGCGCGGCGTCGACAACCGCCTGTTGCAGCGAGGTCCGCAAGAGCCGCTCCGCATCGTCGCGGGAGAGCCGCGCGGCTTCGGCCGCCGCGCGCGCCGCGTCCATGCGCAGGCCCCGCTTGCCGGAGAGGAGGTCCGAGATCGCCGCCTGGTCCGAGATCCCGGCCGCGATCGAAACCGCCGAGCACCCCGGGCAGAGCGACGGGTCGTAGCCGAAGCTGTGACCCACGCTGCCGCTCAGCGCGGGATTCGGGATCGCGCCGGCCGTTGCCTGCTCGGCCCGCGCGGTCGCGATCTGCGCATCGGCGAGCAACAGATCGAAGCTTCGCTCGCGGAACAGGCGCAATGCGTCGGGCAGCGTGAGGACGGCCGGCAGCATCGGCTCCGCCGGGACGGCGAGCAGCAGGGCGAGCAGGAAACCGGGCACGGATCCGCTTCTAGGACGTCGGGAGTAGGGCCGCCCTCCGCAGAAGGTCCGTCCAACCAACGTCCGCTCGGCCGTTTTGGCGGTGCGCGCAAGTGCGCCAGCGTGCTCCGAAGTGCGTTGTTGACAGCCGACTCAGGATGGCCGAATCGCAACCGGGGCATGAGGACGCAGCTGGTTCGCACCGCGGTGCTGGAGATCTACGAGCAGGTGCGCCGCGAGGCCGCCCGCGCCGACCAGGCCATGCAGCGCGTGCTCCGGCGCGAGAGGGCGCTCCGCAGCGTGGAGCGCCGGGCGGTGGCGGACGCCGTGTACGGGCTGCTCCGGCTGCAGGGCCGCGTGGATCACCTGCTCGATCGCGCGCTGGCGACGCGCAAGCTGCGCATGTCCGGCCTGGCCACGCCCACCCAGCACCTCCTCCGGTACGCGGCGTACTTGATCGAGGGGGAAGGGCAGAGCGCCGGATCGGCGGCCAACATGGCGGGGCCCGAGGTGGCGCCGTACCTGTGGGTGCTGGAGTCGGTCGCCCGGCCAGAAGAGCTGGGAGCACCAGCCGATCCGATCGACGCGCTTGCCGCCGAGACGAGCCTCCCCCGCTGGCTGGCGGCGCTGTGGGCGGAGCAGCTCGGACCCGCCGAGACGCGGTCGCTGGCCGCGGCGCTGAACCAGCGCGCGCCGCTCACCGTGCGCGCCAACCTGCTCAAGGGAGCGCGCGACGAGCTGCGCGCGGCGCTCGAGGCGGAGGGCGCGCGCGTCGAGCACACCCGCTGGTCCCCGAACGCGCTCACCTTCCAGAGCCGCACCAACGTGTTCGCGCTCAAGGCCTTCAAGGCGGGGCTGTTCGAGGTGCAGGACGAAGGGAGCCAGCTGATCGCGGAGGCGTGTGGCGCGCGGCCCGGACAGGTGGTGGTGGACGCCTGCGCGGGCGCGGGAGGGAAGGCGCTGGCGCTGGCGGCCGAGATGCGCAACCGCGGCAAGCTGGTCGCCTGCGATCGCGACGGCCGTCGCCTGGACGAGCTGCGGCAGCGCGCCCGGCGCGACGGAGTGCACAACTGGGACGCGCGAGCCGTCCCGGAGGGACCCTCCGGGGAGGCGCGCCTCGACGATCTGCGGGGCAAGGCGGACGTGGTGCTGGTGGACGCCCCGTGCAGCGGGCTGGGCGCCCTGCGGCGCAACCCGGACGCGCGCTGGCGGATGGACCAGGCCGAGGTCGACTCGTTCCCACCGCGGCAGCGCGACATCCTCCGGCGGTACGCGGCCCTGGTCCGGCCGGGGGGACGGCTGGTGTATGCGACATGCTCGATCAACCGCCGCGAGAACGAGGAGGTCCGCGCGGCGTTCCTCTCGGAGCATCCTGAATTTGGCCCGGTGCCGCCGTCCGAGCTCCTGGGCGCCGAACGCGCGGCGGCGCTGGGCGCGCGCGCGGAAGACCTGCAGCTCCTTCCGCACCAGCACGGGACGGACGGCTTCTACATCGCGGCGATGCGGCGTCGGAAAATGGAGGAATCGGGGCCTCCAGGGTAGAAGCGATCGATCGCTCCACCAGGGCGAGCACACCGTCCCACCACGGAGATCCAGAATGGCCAAGAAGTCGCAAGAGCCGCTCGTGATCGCGAGCAAGGCGAAGGGCATCCTCAAGAAGGCTGGCTGCAACACCTCGGGCGACGCGTTCACGGCGTTGAACGGCTACCTGTACTGGCTGCTCGAGCAGGCGGCGAAGCGCGCCAAGGCGAACGGCCGCAAGACCGTCCGCCCGCACGACTTCATGGTCTGATCGTCAGGCTGGCTCCGGAGGGACCTCGGCGGCCGTGCGCGGAGCGCGCAGCTGCGCGAGGACGACGCCGAAGATCACCACCAGGGCGCCGCCGACGAACTGCGGCGTGACGTGCTCGCCCAGGAAGACGTGGGCGAGCACCGCCGTTGCCAGCGGCTGCAGGTTGGTGAAGACCGCCACGCGGGCCGCCGGCAGGTGCGCCAGCGCCCAGTACCAGAGCAGGTACGCGATCACGCTGGTGACGAGGACCAGGTAGAGGACGCCGAGCCAGGCGGCGCGCGAAGCGTGCACGATGCGGTGCACGGCGCCCGGCGCGGCGAGCGAGGCGATCCCGAGGGGCAGGTACATCGCGGTGCCCGCGATCAGCGTCCAGGCGATCACCGGGAGCGGTCCGTAAGCGGTGACCAGGGGCCGGCCCTCCGCCGTGAACAACGCCCAGGCGACCACGGCGACCAGGAGCAGCAGGTCGCCGAGCAACGGTCCGCGGGAGAGATCCAGGCCGCGCCAGGCGAGCACGTAGAGCGTTCCCGCGAGCGCGATCAGCGTCCCGACGGCGGTGCGCATGCCGGGCAATTCCCGCCGGAGCGCCTGCGCGAGGAGCAGCACGAACAGCGGCGTGAGCGAGTAGAGGAGCGCCGCGTGCCCGGCGGTCGAGAGCGCGAGCCCGGTCTGGAAGAAGCCCTGGCTCACCGGCACCACCACGAACGAGAGCACGAGGAGCTGCGGCCAGGCGCTCTTGGGTGGCAGCCTTTGCCCGGGTGGCCGGACTCGCAGGAGCAGGAGCGCCAGGAGTGCGCTCGCTCCGAGGAAGCGGAGGAGGCCGAGCGGCAAGGGTGGAATCTCGCGGAGCGCGGTCTTGCCGCAGAGGTAGCTTCCGGCGGACAGGATGGTGTGCAAGAGCAGCCCGCCGTAGAGCAGGGCGCGCCTCGGCGGGGTGGCCATTGAGCGGGCGGATCTGCGATGGTTCGCGCGCCTCTGTCAAGGAGGAGTTCCATGGCGTACGCGGGAAAGGTGATCGTGGTCACCGGCGCCTCTGGCAACCTGGGCCGCGCGGTGTGCGCGCGCCTCGCACAGGAGGGCGCGCGGGTGGTGCCGTTCGTGCACACGAAGCGCTCGGCCGAGGAGCGCGCGGTGGAGCTGACCGACGAGCGATCGGTGGAGAAAGGCTTCGAGGGCATCTCCGGATTGTGGGCCGCGGTGAACTGCGCAGGCGGGTGGAAGGGAGGCTCGCCGCTGAAGGACACGCCCGTCGAGCTGTTCGAGGACATGATCGGCTCCAACCTGCGCAGCACGTTCCTGGTCAGCCGCGCGGCGGTGCGCAGGTTCGGCCCGGAAGGAGGGCGGATCGTCAACGTCTCGGCCGCGAACGCGGCATCGCTCTCTGGCATCGGCGGCTCGGCCGCATACGCGGCGGCCAAGGCGGGAGTGATCGCGCTGACCAAGGCGCTGGCCGAGGAAGGAGCGGCTGTCGGCGTCCGCGCCAACTGCGTGGCCCCCGGTGTGATGCGCACTCCGCAGAACGAGCGCGCCATGCCGGGCGTGGGCAGTGCGCGGTGGGTGAAGCTCGAGGACGTGGCGGAGGCGATCGCGTTCCTCTGCGATCCGCGTTCGGCGGCGGTGAACGGCGCGGTGGTGACGCTGCCGTCGATCTGACGGTCATTCCGAGAGCGCGCGGCGCGCCTCGGCGCGGACGCCGGGCGCCGGATCGTCGAGCAAGCGCTCGGCGAGCGCACGCGCTTCGGGGGACAGTGGGCGCGGCGCGACCGCCAGGGCGCTGCGCACCAGCCCATCCCGGCCCGCCCGGAGCAGCGGCGTCCCTTCGTAGCGCCGCCGCGCCTCGTCGGCCGTCAGCTGCAGCACGGAAGCGAGGTCGAGCGCGCGCTGCTCCGCGCGGGCGCGGAGCTGCACCAGCTTTCCCGGCGGAGCGCGCCGGTTCCAGGGGCACGCGTCCTGGCACGCATCGCACCCGAACACGCGCCCTCCGGCCGCTCGGGCCAGCTCGGGCGGGATGGGACCGCGGTGCTCGATGGTGTGGTACGCGAGGCAGCGGTTCGCGTCGACGTAGCGCGGCTCGGGGATCGCGCCGGTCGGACACGCGGGGATGCAGGCGCTGCACTCGCCGCATCGGTCCGGATGTGGATCGTCGGGCAGGAGCTCCGCGTCGGTGACCAGCGCGCCGAGCAAGAGCCACGAGCCGAGCTTCTCGTGGATGAGGCAGCCGTTCTTGCCGATCCATCCGATCCCCGCCTCCTGCGCCCACGCCTTCTCGAGCACCGCTCCGGCGTCGACCTCGCAGTAGACGCGCGCTACGAGCTCGGCGCGAATCCAGGCGGCGAGCTTGCGCGCGGGCTTCAGCACCACGTTGTGGTAGTCGCGGCCCTGAGCGTAGCGGGCCACGGTCAGATCGCCGCGAGGCACCGGCTCGGGCAGCTCCGGCGCGTAGCTCGCCGCCAGCGCGATCACGCTGCGCGCGCCGGCCAGGACGAGCGAGGGATCGAGCCGCTCGGCGCGCCGCTCGCGGACGTAGGCGATGCCCGCAGCGTCCCAGCCGCGCTCGAACCAGCGATCCAGCCGGACGGGGTCGAGGGACCGGGCGCGCGCGATGCCGCACAGATCGAAACCCAGCTCGCGCGCCTTCGCCTTGACCCGGGCGGCGTCTCTTCCGGGGCTGCGTTCCGGCTGTGCGCGCAGCTCCATCTCAGCGCTTCCAGGTGAGCGCGACGCCGTCGCGCAGGGGGAGCAGGGTGGAGACGAGCCCCTCGGATCCAAAGACGACTCGCGTGTACTCGCGCAACCCGGCGGTGGCGGCGTCGGTCTCGCCGCGCGCGACCGCGCCTCCCCACAGGACGCTGTTCGCCACCAGAAGGCCGCCCGAGCGGAGCCCGGGCAAGGCAAGCGAGAGCGCGCGCGGGTACTCTTCTTTCTTCCCGTCGAGGAAGATCAGGTCCTGCGGCTCCTCGAGGCGGGCGAGCGCCTCCAGGCCGTCGCCCGGGGGAAGGATCCGGCAGCGATCGAGAAGGCCGGCATCCCCGAGCCAGGTGCGCGCGCGTTCGAGGTGGTCGGGATCGTAGTCGGTCAGCGTGACCGCGCCGCCCTCCGGCAGCGCGCGGGCGAACCAGAACGCCGAATACCCGAATCCGCTGCCCACCTCGAAGATGCGGCGCGCCCGCAGGACGAGAGCGAGCTGGTGCAAGAGGCCGCCCACCACCGGCCCGACAACGGGGAACCCGTCCCGCTCGTCGGCGTACCGCCGCATCTCCGCCTCGACCGGGTCCGGAGAGCCGGCGAGGCGGGCCAGGTACTCGTCGATGAGCGGGTCGACGATGTCCAGATCGCCTTGCATGGAAGGCCGAAGGTAGCGCAAATGGCTGCCCGATGATCCGCCTTTGCGCCTTCCTCTACCGGCTGTCCGCCGGCCTGCTCCTCGGCGCGCAGGTCTTCTTCGCCGCGGTGGCCGCCCCGGCGGCGTTCCCGCGCGAGGTTGCCGCGCTGCCGTCCGGCTCGCCGGCCCGGAACGCGGCGGCCGATCTGGTCGGCGCCCAGCTCGCCGCGCTGGATCGGATGACGCTGCTCTTCTGCGCAGTCGCGGCGCTCTCTGCCATCGTCCTGGCCCGGAGCGGCGCTCCTTCCGCCCGGGTAGGCGCCGTGCCGGTGCTGCTGGCCGGTCTCTGCGCGCTGATCTCCTCTTCCTTCGTCACCCCGCGGATCCACGCGCTGCGCGCGGCCGGACAGACGCAGCTGCCGGAGTTCGGCCGGCTGCACGCGATCTCGACGGGCCTGCTGGGCGTGGAGATCCTCCTGCTCGTCGTCGCCCTGTGGGTTGCTCCCGCGCCCGCGAAGGGTTAGGAAGGCGCCGGCAATGGCCATCCCCGTGACGCTGATCCCCGGTGACGGCATCGGGCCGGAGGTCGTCAACGCGGCCGTCGAGGCCATCGAGGCGGCAGGCGCACGGCTGGAGTGGCATCGCGCCGCGGCCGGCGCCGGCGCGGTCCCCACGCACGGGACGCCCATCCCCGCCGGGACGCTGGACTCCATCCGCCAGACGAAGCTTGCGCTGAAAGGTCCGCTGGCGACGCCGATCGGCGAGGGCTTCCGCAGCGTGAACGTCGCGCTGCGCAAGGAGTTCGATCTGTACGCGAACGTGCGGCCCGCCCGCAGCTTCGCGGGGGTGGAGACGCGCTACACCGGCGTCGACCTGGTGGTCATCCGCGAGAACACCCAAGGCCTCTACTCGGGGGTGGAGCACTACGTCGACGAGGAGCGGAGCGCGGCGGAGTCGATCAGCATCATCACCCGCAAGGGCAGCGAGCGCATCGTCGAGTACGCCTTCCAGTACGCGAAGTCGCGCGGCAGGCGGCTGGTCACGCTGGTGCACAAGGCGAACATCCTCAAGGCGACGAGCGGCCTGTTCCTGGAGACGGGCCGCCAGGTGGCGACCCGGCATCCCGAGATCCAGTTCAAGGAGATCATCGTCGACAACTGCGCCATGCAGTTGGTGAAGAACCCCAACCAGTTCGACGTGCTGGTCACCACCAATCTCTTCGGCGACATCCTGAGCGATCTCACCTCCGGCCTCATCGGCGGGCTGGGGCTCACCGCGGGCGCCAACATCGGCGCCGACGCCGCCATTTTCGAGGCGGTGCACGGCACCGCCCCGGACATCGCGGGGAAGGGCATCGCCAACCCGACCGCGGTCATGCTGGCAGGCTCGATGCTGCTCGAGCACATCGGCGAGCGCACCGCCGCGGACAAGCTGGTCACCGCCATCCGCGAAGCGATCGCCTCGAAGGAAGCCACCACGCCCGACCTGGGCGGCAGCGCCACCTCGCGGATGTTCACCAACGCCGTGCTGAAGCGTCTACGGTGAGGACCTGAAAGATCACCGCGGAGGCGCGGAGGTCGCAGAGGTTTCTTTTCCAGGAAAATCCTCCGCGTGCTCCGCGTCTCCGCGGTGATCCTTTAGTCCGCTTCGGCGAGCCAGATCGTGCCGTCGTGCTCGGTGACGGACAGGGTCTGGAGGGAAGAGCCCGGGCAGGGGCCGCCGGTGCACGAACCCGTGGACGGATCGAAACGGGCGCCGTGGGCGTGGCACTCGATCTCGCCGAGGGAGTTGAACAGGCGGCCGTCGCCCACGTCGACGGGCTGGGCGCGGTGGGGACAGAGGTTGACCCAGGCGCGCACGCTGCCGTCGGGCGCGCGGTGGGCGAAACCCTCCAGCGCCAGGGGGCCGAAGCGGCCGCGCACGGGCGGAAGCGGGAAACGAACGGAGCTGCCTGGCGGCAGGTCGCGCAGGTCGAACAGCTTCGTCACGGCTTCGGCGCAACCCACGGGATCTCGCGCCCGCCGGCGCGGAGGTTCGCGGCGCGCGCCAGCACGAACA
>DATFUN010000485.1:0-4810 GCA_035260805.1 Myxococcales bacterium
CGGGGGTCTTCAGCTCGATGCCCATCAAGGATTGGCGGGGCCGGTGGTCAGGTGATCGCGGAGGACGGAGGCGATGCGGCCTTCCACCTCCTCCGGGGTGCCCACGCCCTCGATGTTGCGCAGGATGCCGCGGGGTTTGTAGTAGTCGGTCAGCAGGGCTGTCTTGTTTTCGTATTCGCCCAGCCGGCGGCGGACCGCCTCGGGCTTGTCGTCCGGGCGCTGCACCAGCGGCGTGTCGTCCCGGTCGCACAGGCCGGGCCGTTTCGGCGGGTTCGTGCGCAGGTGGTAGACGGACCCGTCCTTCGGACAGGTGAGCCGGCCGCCGAGGCGATCGACCAGCACCTCGGTCGGGACGTCGAGGTTCAGCACGTAGTCGATCTTGCGGCCGCGGCGCGCCAGCATCTCGTCGAGCGCGGTGGCCTGCGCGACGGTGCGGGGGAACCCGTCGAGCAAAAAGCCGCGCTGGGCCTCGGGCCGGGCGAGCGCCTCCTCGACGATTCCGTTCACCACCTCGTCGGGCACCAACTGGCCCGCGTCCATCAGCGCCTTGGCCTGCTTCCCCAAAGGCGTCCGGTCGGCCACGGCCCTGCGCAGGATGTCACCGGTGGAGAGCTGGGGGATGCCGAAGCGCCGCGCCAGGCGCTGCGCCTGCGTGCCTTTGCCTGCTCCGGGTGGCCCCAGGAAGATGAGGTTCAGCACGCGTCGTTCCCCGGCGCACCTACGCCGCGGCGGGCGCGCCGCTGATGTCCCGGCGCCCGCGGATGCGCGGACCGCGGGGGCCGGTGAAGCCCTCGTAGTGCCGCGTGATGAGATGGCTCTCGATCTGCTGCACGGTGTCCAGCGCGACGCCCACCACGATGAGGAGCGCCGTGCCGCCGAACTGGAACGGCACGTTGTACTTGGTGATCAGGATGGACGGGAGCACGCACACGGCGGACATGTAGAGCGCGCCGCCGAGCGTGATCCGGCTGAGCACGTGGTCGATGTACTCGGCGGTCTTCTTGCCGGGGCGGATGCCCGGGATGTAGCCGCCGTACTTCTTCAAGTTGTCGGCCACGTCGACCGGGTTGAAGGTCACCGCCGTGTAGAAGTAGGCGAAGAAGATGATCCCGATCACGTACAGGCCGTCGTAGATCCAGCCTCCGCGCTGCATGGCATCGGCGAAGGGCTTGAACGCCGGGATCCAGGTCGCCAGCGTGGCCGGGAAGAGCAGGATCGAGCTGGCGAAGATGGGCGGGATCACGCCGGCCATGTTCACCTTGAGCGGCAGGTGCGTGCTCTGGCCGCTGAAGGTCTGCTTGCCCACCACGCGCTTGGCGTAATGCACGGGGATCTTCCGGTACGCGCGCTCGACGAAGGTGATCACCGCGATGGTCACCAGCATCACCGCGGCGAGGATGAGCAGGTCGACGTCGGAGCTGTCGGCCTTGTCCTGGAACGTGGTCCAGGTCTGCAGCATGGCCTGCGGGACCCGGGCGACGATGCCGGCGAAGATGATCAGCGAGATGCCGTTGCCGATGCCGCGCTCGGTGATCTGCTCGCCCAGCCACATGATGAAGGCGGTGCCGGCGGTCAGGGTGATGACGGTGAGGATGCGGAAGGACCATCCCTTGGCGTCGTCTGGGACCACGCTCTCGGCGCCGGCCCGGACCGACTCCAGGTATCGCGCGATGCCGAAGCCCTGCACGATCGAGAGCAGGATGGTGCCGTAGCGGGTGTACTGCGTGATCTTGCGCCGGCCCATCTCTCCTTCCTTGGAGAGCTTCTCGAGCTGCGGCACCACCACCGTGAGGAGCTGCAGGATGATGCTGGCGCTGACGTAGGGCATGATGCCCAGCGCGAAGATGGAGAGCTGCTCCAGGGCGCCGCCGGTGAACAGGTTGAAGAGGTTCAGGAACCCGCCGCTGGTCTCGATGGCCTTCTTCATCACCAGCCGGTTGACGCCCGGCAGGGTGACGAAGACGCCGATCCGGTAGACCGCGAGCAGCCCCAGCGTGAAGGCGAGGCGCTTGCGCAGCTCCTGGATGCGGAACAGGTTGCTGAAGGCGTTGGCGAACGACACGTCAGTGGCCTCTCCCCCGCGTCCGTTGCGGGAGCCGGGATTCTACTAGGCTTTCGGTCCCTTGGCGCCCTTGGCGGCCGCCGCGGCGGCTTTTTCCTGGGCCTTGCGCTGCTGCGGGGTCTTCCGGGGCACGAGCTCGATCAGCTCGATCTTGCCGCCGGCCTTCTCGATCTTCTCGCGAGCCTGGGCGCTCACCTTGTGGGCGCGGATGGAGATCGCCTTGGTCAGATCGCCGTCGCCGAGGATCTTGAGGCCGTCCCGGGCGTCCTTGAGGGTCCCGGAGGCGAGCAGGGACTCGAGCGAGACCGGCTCCTTGGGGTCGATCCGGTCCAGGTCGCCGACGTTGATGATCGCGTACTCGACCCGGAACGGGTTGGTGAACCCGCGCTTGGGGACCCGGCGCTGGATGGGCATCTGCCCACCCTCGAACCCGATGAAGTTCATGTTGCCGGTGCGGGCCTTCTGTCCCTTGCCGCCGCGGCCGGCCGTCTTGCCCGTCCCGCTGGCCTGCCCCCGCCCGACCCTCTTCTTTTCCTTCACCCCACCGCCTCGCGGCGGCGTCAACCTGCTCAGCTCGTTCATCTCGTTTCCTCTAACGCAGCTTCCCGCTGCTCGCTCGGCGCCTCACCAGGCCGCCTACACTCAATGTAAAAGACTCAAAAGCGTTTCACGCGAAGCGTGGAAGACAAGGAAGCGCGCGAAGGATTTCAGGTTCAAACACCCAACTTCCACGCTTCCCTTCCTTCCGCGCTTCGCGTGAAACGCTTTTAGCCCTGTTTCGCGGCTCCCTTGCCGGCTTCGCGCTGTTGCTTGGAGCGGGAGCGGCGGCCGAAGGGCTTGAATTCCTCGGAGGTCGGTTGGACCTCGAGGAGGTAGGCGACCTTGGCGACCATGCCGCGGATGTCGGGCGTGTCCTGGAGGACGCGCTCGCGGCCCACCTTGGTGAGGCCCAGGCCGCGCACGGTGGCGCGGTGGTCCTCGGGGTGGCCGCTCAGGCCGCGGACGAGCTTCACTCGGAGTGCCGCCATCTCTACGCTCCCTGCTGGGGACGGATCTCCTCCAGCTCCTTGCCGCGCACGCGCGCCATCTGCTCCGGGCTGCGCAGCCGGCGCAGGCCGTCCAGCGCCGCCTTGACCACGTTGTGCGGGTTCCGCGAGCCCTGCGACTTGGTGAGGATGTTGCGGATCCCCACCGCCTCGAGCACCGCGCGCACCGAGCCGCCCGCGATCACGCCGGTGCCCTCGCCTGCCGGCTTGAGCAGGACGCGGCCCGCGCCGAAGTGTCCCATCACCTCGTGAGGGATGGTGTTCCCGGCCAGCGGCACCTTGAACAGGTTCTTCTTCGCCTGCTCGCCGCCCTTGCGGATGGCCTCGGGGACCTCGTTCGCCTTGCCCAGGCCGGCGCCGACGTGCCCCTGCCCGTCGCCCACCACCACCAGCGCGGAGAAGCTGAACCGCCGGCCGCCCTTGACCACCTTGGCCACGCGGTTGATGTTGACCACCCGGTCGTTCAGCTCGGGCAGATCGTTCGGATTGATCGGTGCTGCCATTGAAATCTCCTTAGAACTTCAGGCCGCCCTCGCGGGCGCCCTCGGCGACCGCAGCGATGCGGCCGTGGTAGTTGAAGCCGTTGCGGTCGAACACCACCGCGGCGATCTGCGCGGCCTGGCACTTCTTGGCCACCAGCTTGCCCACTTCCTTGGCCAGCTCGCGCTTCTTGCCCTTGCCGTCCTTGAGCTCCGGCGAGAGCGTCGAGGCGGCCGCCAGCGTCTTGCCGGTCGCGTCGTCGATCACCTGCGCGTAGATGTGGTTCAGGCTCCGGTACACGGAGAGGCGCGGCCGCTCCGTGCTGCCCGACACCTTGAACCGGATGCGCACCTTGCGCCGCTCGCGCAGGTCCCGCTTCTTCTGGATGGTGGAGTCGCTCATGGCTTTTAAGTCGCCCCCGTCTTGCCCTGCTTGCGGCGGATGGTTTCCTCGGCGTACTTGATGCCCTTACCCTTGTACGGCTCGGGCGGCCGCACCTTGCGGATCTGCGCGGCGGTGAGCCCCACCAGGTGCTTGTCGGCCCCCTTCACCGTGATCCGGTTCGCCTTCGCGTCGTACTCGGCGCTGATGCCTTCGGGCAGCGGGAAGCGCACCGGGTGCGAGAAGCCGACGATGAGCTGGATCTCCTTGCCCTTCAGCTCGGCCTTGTAGCCGACGCCGGAGATGTCCAGCGAGCGCTGGAATCCCTGCGTGACCCCCTGGACCATGTTGAAGACCAGCGTGCGCGACAAGCCGTGCAGCTGGCGCGAGCGGCGCGAGTCGTTGGGGCGGTCCACCTTCACCTGCCCGTTCTCGACGGTCACCTTCATCTCGCGGTCGAGCTTTTGCGCCACCTTGCCCTTGGGGCCTTCGACCTGCACCAGGCCTGGCTGCGCGTTGACCTTCACCTTGTCGGGAATCTTGATGGGAAGCCTTCCGATGCGGGACATGTCGCCCTCCTACCAGACCGTGGCGAGCAGCTCGCCGCCCAGGTGTTGCTTGCGCGCCTCGCGGTCGACCATCACGCCGTGCGAGGTGGAGAGGACCGCGATGCCCAGGCCGTTCATCACCGGCGGGATGTCGCGGTACGAGACGTAGCGGCGCAGT
The DNA here is from genome assembly GCA_035260805.1 of Myxococcales bacterium. Taxonomy (GTDB): domain Bacteria; phylum Myxococcota; class Myxococcia; order Myxococcales; family 40CM-4-68-19; genus VBKO01. Next base: position 4,696 of record DATFUN010000485.1, read on the forward strand.
CCCGGCTTGGACTGCCGGCGGATCTCGCTGATGGCCGGACGCTTCTCCTCGTCGTACTTGAGGACCACGTGCAGCGTGCCCTGGGGGCCGTCGCCCTTCTGGTAGGTGACCTCGC
>DATFUN010000486.1:0-2412 GCA_035260805.1 Myxococcales bacterium
GCGCGAGGGGTCGATGGCGAGCAGCGTGGCAGTCACCACGTCGTCGGCGCCGCCGGCCCGCAGCTTCGCCAATAGATCTGCCGTCGCCGGCGCCACCGCGGCCACCTCGGCCCAGTCCGCCAGGGCGATGTGCCCCGCCGCGAGCTCTTGCTGCGCGTCGAACAGGTCGGTCGAGGCAGGTCGCCCGGTGAGCGCCTGGAAGGTGAGCGCGGTGACGAAGCGCTGCGCCGACGGCGTCAGCGCGACGCGCACCTCGGCGCCGGCCTTCCCGCACAGCCGCGCCACTTCGCAAGACTTGTACGCCGCGATCCCGCCGCCCACGCAGAGCAGCACGCGGCGCCCTCGGAGCGCCTCCACGGCGGCATGATGCCCCCGAAGCAGCCCGACCGGAAGTTCTGGTAGGTTGCGCCCGTGCTCCAGCGCAAGCCCGCGTCTCCCGGCCTGCTCGCCGCGCAAGCTGCCCGCCGGGTGGCGGTGGCGGCCCTCTACTGGGGGCCGGTGATCTTCCTGCTGGCCACGGCCGCGCTGGTGGTCGGGCTCTGGAAGGGGAGCAATCTCGGCGGGCTCATGTACCTCGCGGTGGTGCTGCTCGCCGTGTTCGGCGTCGCCTCGGGGTGGATCCTGCAGCGCCGTCTGGGCGAGATCTCCCATGCGCTCGATCGCGCGCAGCGGACCAGCACGGTGGGCCTGCTCACCGCGGGCTTCGCGCACGAGATGAAGAATGCGCTGACGGTGATCCTCGGGTTCGCCGAGCTGGCGCGCACTTCCGGAGAGAAGGCGGGCACCGATACCAAGGTGATGCGCCACCTGCGCGAGGTCGAGAACGAGACCCGGCGCACGGTGGCGCAGCTGCAGAGCTTCATGAGCTACTCGAGCGGCGAGCGCGGCCCGCGCATCCCCCGCGACGTCAACGAGCTGGTCCGCGACGCCCTCTCGATGGTGCGCCCGATGGCCCGGATGAAGGAGCTGCAGCTGCAGGAAGTCTCGGGCGAGCCGCCGCGCGTGGTCTGCGATCCGTTCGCGGTCCGGCAGCTCTTGCTCAACCTGCTGCTCAACGCGCTGGACTTCGCGCACACGAGGATCCAGGTCTCCACGCGCGCCGTGGAGGGCGACGCCGAAGTGGTGGTGGCCGACGACGGTCCGGGCGTCCCGCCCAAGGACCGCGAGCGGATCTTCCAGCGTTTCGTCACCACCAGGCCCGGCGGCAACGGCCTGGGCCTGTCCACCTCGCGCGAGATCGCGCAGGCGCACGGCGGCCGGCTGTCGCTGGTGGAGACCGACTCGGGAGCGACCTTCGCGGTGCGCCTGCCCGCGGCGCGCTGACTGGCCGGGTTGTTCGCTGCAGGCCACTTGGCGCACGGGCGGGCTCGCGCAGCTGCGGGGAAGCGCGTAGGCAGCCCTTCGAGTGGAAACCGTCGCCGAGCGCAGGCGCGCCGTGCAGGTCGGCCTGATCCTCCTCGCCTGCGCGGCCGCGCTGGCGTTGCTCTGGCTCGCGCGCGAGGTGGTGCTGCTCGGATTTCTGGGCGTGCTCATCGCGGTCGTGTTCTCGTTTCCGGTCGGGTGGCTCTCGCGGGTCATGCCGCGCGGGATCGCGGTGCTGGCCGTCCTGCTCGCGCTGGTCGGGGCGACCGCCGGCCTGGTCGCGCTGGCCGCGCCGACGCTGCAGCGGGAATTCGAGCAGCTGCGGGAGAGCGCGCCCCACGCCATCCAGAAGGCGCAGGGCTGGGTGCGCAGCGTCCAGAGCGCGACCGGCACCCGCGGATCGGGCGAGAAAGGCCAGGGGGCGCCGAAGGGCGCCGAGGTCGCGGCGAAGGTCGGGGAGAAAGCGGTGCCCGCGCTCCTGGGCATCGTGTCCGGCGTCACGGCGGTGGTCCTCATCATCGTGCTCGGCGCCTTCCTCGTGTACCAGCCCGAGGTCTACCGGCGCGGCGTCCGGCTCTTGATCCCCAAGGAACATGAGGCGGTCTTCGACGAGTCGTGGAGGCGGACCGGCGAAGGGCTGCGCAAGTGGGTCGGCGGGATCGTCGTTTCCATGACGCTGATGGGGAGCTTCACCGCGGTCGGGCTGGCGCTGATCGGCATCCAGGAGTGGCTGCTGCTGGCGGTGCTGACCTTCCTCGGCACGTTCGTGCCGTACGTGGGGGCCATCTCCAGCTCCGTCCCCGGCCTCCTCGCCGGGCTCGCGCAGTCGCCGCGGCACTTCGTGCTGGCCGGCGCTGTGTACCTCGGCGTCCACCTCGTCGAGGGATACCTGGTGCAGCCGCTGGTGATGAAGAAGGCGGTCGAGGTACGCCCCGCGATGCTGCTGGTCGGGCAGGGCATGTTCGGCGCGGTCTTCGGCCTGTTGGGCACCGTCGTCGCCACGCCGATGCTCGTCTGCGCCCAGGTCCTCACCGAGTACCTCTGGGTCGA
>DATFUN010000487.1:0-3583 GCA_035260805.1 Myxococcales bacterium
CGAGGTTTGCCCTGCTGCGGCGGAGCACGGCGGACCTGGCGCAGGAGCTCGCGCGCTATCGGAAGCAGAAGCGGGAGGAGAAGGCAAAGGAGACGGCGACGGCTACGCCGAGCGACGACTCCGTTGCGGACGCGCCCGATCCGAACCTTGCCGGGCCCACGTTGCCTCGGCCGGGGCAGCGGGATTTGCGGAAGCAACTCGGGAAAGCGGGCCGGGGGCCTGGGTTCGAGATGGTCGCGCAGCTCACCCAGGCCAAGCTGGTGCGCGCCATCGGATCGGAACGCCAGCTGCAGGAGGTGATGGCCGACTTCTGGTTCAACCACTTCAACGTCTTCGCGGGCAAGGAGAACGAGGCCGCGCTGCTGCCGGCATACGAGCAGCAGATCCGCGAGCTGGCCCTGGGCAGGTTCGCCGACCTGCTCGCCGCCACCGCCCATAGCCCGGCGATGCTCGTCTACCTGGACAACTGGCGCAGCTCGACCCCGCTGCCGCCCCGCCGTCCGGCGCGAGGGCAGGCTGCGCCACGAAATCCCAGGCGCGGGCTCAATGAGAACTACGCGCGCGAGCTGCTCGAGCTGCACACGCTCGGCGTGGACGGCGGCTACACGCAGCAGGACATCGTGGAGGTTGCGCGCTGCTTCACCGGCTGGACGGTGGCGGAGCCGCAGCGCGACCCGCGGTACGTGTTCCGGCCAGGGATGCACGATCCCGGACCGAAGCTGGTGCTGGGGCACGCGATCTCCGCGAGCGGCGAGGACGAGGGAAACGCGGTGCTCGATCTGCTGGCGCACCACCCGTCCACGGCGCATTTCATCTCGCGCAAGCTCGTGCAGCGCTTCGTCTCCGATGATCCGCCCGAGGCGTTGGTGCAGCAGGCGGCGGGCACCTTCTCGACCACGGGTGGGGACATCCGCAGCGTGCTGCGAACGATCTTCGAGTCGCCCGAGATGTGGAGCCGCCGCGCCTTGCGCGCCAAGGTGCGCTCGCCGCTCGAGCTGGTCGCGGGTAGCGTGCGGGCGCTGGGCGCGCGGGTGGACGATCCGATGGCGCTCGCCCGCGCGGTGGCGCGGATCGGGCAGCCGCTCTTCGCCGCCCAACCGCCCACCGGGTATCCCGACGACGCGTCGAGCTGGCTGTCCTCGGGCGCCCTGCTGGCGCGCATCGATTTCGGCCTGGCGCTCGCCGGCGGCCAGGTCGAAGGTGTGCGGGTGGACCTGGCGCCGCTCGCCCACGACCCCATGGCTCCGGAGGAGATGCTCGACCGCGCCGCCGCGCAGCTCGGCATGCCGGCGCTCTCCGACCGGACCCGCCAGTACGTGCTGGCGCAGCTGCGCGGCGCCTCGCCACGGTCCCAGGTGCTCGCCTCGCGGGCGCTGGGACTGCTGCTGGGCTCGCCGGAGTTGCAGCGGAGATGACGGCGCGGAGCGGCCAGCCGATCTCGCGGCGCGCCCTGCTCAAGGGAGGCGCGGTGGCGGGCGCAGCGCTGGGGGGCGGCCTGTTGCCGGGATTCATGCGCCGGGCCCTCGCCGTCGCCGGCGGCGGTCCCGGCCACCACAGGGTTTTGGCCTTCCTGTTCCTGCGCGGGGCGATGGATGGCCTGGAGGTCGTCAGCCCGCACGGCGAGCCGCGCTTCTCCGAGCTGCGCCCGACCCTGGCGCTGCCCGCGCCGGGAGAAGAGCAGAAATCCGACCTCGGGCCGGGCGCGCTGCTCGACATCGGCGCGCCTGGATTCGGGCTGCACCCTTCCTTGGAGCCGCTGCTGCCGCTCTGGCGCGAGGGTACGCTCGCCTTCGTGCACGCGGTGGGCTCGCCCGACGGCACGCGCTCGCACTTCGACGCTCAGGACTTCCTCGAGCTGGGCACGCCCGGGGTGAAGGGTACCCGCGATGGCTGGATGGCGCGCGCCGTGGCGGAGGCGCCCGGGAAAAGGTCGGCGCTGGAGGCGATCGCCGTCGCGCAGCGGCTCCCGCGCAGCCTGCAGGGCGATGCGGCCGCGCTTGCCTTCGCGAGCCTCGATCAGCTGCGGCTGCGGCCGATGCCCGGCGCGCCGGCCGGCGCGCAAGGTCGCACGCTGGCGAGGCAGACGTTCGAGGCGCTCTACGACATCGCACCCGACGGTCCGGTCGCCGCATCGGGCAAGGAGGCGTTCGCGGCCGTCGAGATGCTCGAGCGCAAGCTTTCGGGCCGAACTTTCCGTCCGGGAGAGGGCGGCTACCCGGCGGCGCCGATCGGCCAATCGCTGCGCCTCCTCGCGGCGCTCATCCAGTCGGAGGTGGGCCTGCGGGTCGGATTCGTGGAAGTGGGCGGCTGGGACACGCACGTGCAGCAGCAGCGGGTCCTGGCGCGCAACCTGGCCGACCTGGGCGGCGCGCTGGCCGCCTTCCGCGCGGATCTCGGGCCTCGCGTCGACGACGTAGTGCTGATCGCGGCAACCGAGTTCGGGCGCACGGCGCGCCAGAACGGCACGCTGGGCACCGACCACGGGCACGGCAGCGTCGCCTTCGTGCTGGGCGGCCGGGTGAACGGCGGCAAGATCCACGGGCGCTGGCCGGGTCTTTCCGACGATCGACTGTTCGAGGGACGCGACCTCGCCGTGACCACCGACCTGCGCGCGGTGCTCGCGGCGGCCGCCCGGGCGCAGCTCGGCGCCGCCGACCTCTCCCGTCTCTTCCCGGGCTACTCCGGCCCCGTGCTCCCCGGCCTCGTGCGCGTGTAGAGTACGCGCGTGCCGCGCCGGTACTGGCTGCTCAAGACCGAGCCTTCGGTCTTCTCCTTCGACGACCTCCTCCGCGCCGGGACGACGGGGTGGGACGGCATCCGCAACTACCAGGCCCGGAACTTCCTGCGCGATCAGATGAAGAAGGGCGACGGCCTTCTCATCTACCACTCCAGCGCGGAGCCCACCGCCGTGGTGGGGACGGCCGAGGTGGTGCGCGAAGGCCATCCCGATCCCACGCAGTTCGATCGCAAGGACGATCACTACGACCCCGAATCGCGCCCGGAGGACCCGCGCTGGTTCCAGGTGGAGGTCCGGGCCGTGGCGAAGCTGCCGCACCCGGTCACCCTCGAGCGCATCAAGCGTACGCCGGCGCTGGCCGGCATGAACCTCCTTCGCCGCGGCAACCGCCTCTCGGTGCAGCCGGTCGAGGAAGCGGAGTTCCGCGCCATCGTGAAGCTCGGACAGGCGCCGGAATGAGCTCGCTCCTGGTTGCGCTGGCCGCGGTCCTGGCCTTGTGGTCGGCCCTCCTCCACGTGGACCGGGGTGCGAGGTGGCCACACCTGGGCGCGCCGTTGGCCGGATGCGCGTACTGCGCCGCCGGATTGCTCTGGCCCGGCTCGGTGTGCGAGGTTCCCGCGCTCGGCGTGGGGCTCTTCTGCGCCGCGGCGGCCTCGGAGGGCATGTCCTGATCGGCGGGAAGCGAATCTGCGTGGTGATGCCGGCCTACAACGCCGCCAAGACGTTGCGGCGTACCGTGGCGGAGATCGACCGCTCGATCGCCGACGACGTGATCCTGGTGGACGACGCCTCGCGGGACGACACGGTCCAGGTGGCTCGCGAGCTGGGGCTGCACTTGGTCGTGCA
>DATFUN010000488.1:0-9497 GCA_035260805.1 Myxococcales bacterium
AAACAGGCTGGCCCGACCGTGTGAAACATGCCAGAACCGCGGTCCCGGGATCGGGAGTTCATGTCGGAAGACGGGGTGTCGATGCGGTCGGAGGTCGAGCGGCTCCTCGTCGTCGACGACGAGGGCCCGATCTTGCACGCGCTCCAGAGGACGTTCGAGGCGGCCGGCTACGAGGTGACCGCCTGCCTGGACCCGGCTGAAGCGCTCGACCGTCTCAAGGAAAAGGCGTTCCAGGTGCTCTCCGCCGACTACATGATGCCGGGGATGACCGGCGCCGAGTTCCTCGCTCGCGCCCGCGCCCTGCAGCCCGAGACGATCCGCATCCTCATCACCGCCGCGCACGACTTCTCCGCCGCCGTCGACGCGATCAACAACGGCGAGATCTTCCGCATCCTCGCCAAGCCGTGGAACCGCGTCGAGCTCCTGGGCACCGTGCGGCAGGCCTTCGACACCTACGCGCTGCGCGAGAAGAACCGGCAGCTGACCGCGCTGGTGCAGAAGCAGAACGGCGAGCTGGCCGAGCTGAACAAGGGCCTGGAGAAGCTGGTGCAGGAGCGCACCACCAACCTGCTCGACGGCATGGTGGCCGTGCTCGACTACCGGGACACGGAGACACAGTGGCACTCGCGGCGCGTGTCGCGCTTCACCCGCCGCATCGCCGAGGAGATGGGCGTCTGCGACGAGCGCGACCTGCGCACCATCGAGATGGGCTCGCTCTTGCACGACATCGGCAAGATCGGAGTGCGCGACGCGGTGCTGCTCAAGCCCGGGCCGCTCGACCAGGAGGAGTGGGTCGAGATGCGCGAGCACCCCCGGCTCGGCTGGGCGCTCCTCCAGCGGATCGAGTTCCTGCGGGAAGCCAGCGAGATCGTCCTGCAGCACCAGGAGCGGTACGACGGCTCGGGGTACCCGGCGGGTCTCAAGGGCGAGGCCATCGTGGTCGGCGCGCGGCTCTTCGCGGTCGCCGACACCTACGACGCCATCACCTCCGACCGTCCGTATCGCCGGGCGCAGCCGCACGCGGCGGCGGTGACCGAGATCCGGCGCGTCTCGGGCACCCAGCTCGACCCGCGGGTGGTGGAGGCCTTCTGCGCGGTCCCGGAATCGGACTGGGCACGGATCCGCGGCGAGGTGGAGCAGATCTCCTTGCTCGAGGCGCAGTGGGGCTGGACCCCGCCCCGGCGCGTGTTCGACCTCATCCACGATGCCGCGAGCCAGCACAAGGCAGCCCGCGCCGATGGACCGCTCCCGCTGGACCTGGCCGCCATCAAGGCCTGACCGTCAGGGCGCGAGAAGGACCCAGCATTTGAGGTAGTCGGTCTCGGGCACGCCGACGAGCGGCGGATGATCGCGTGCGGCGCCGCGCCGTTCGAGCAGCTGCAGCGGGCGCTTCGCTTCCTGGGAGGCCCACTCGATCACCTCGCCGAACATCTGCGGGGTCACCTTTCCCGAGCAGGAGCAGGTGACGAGCACGCCGCCGGGAGCGAGCAGCCGCATCGCGCGGTAGTTGATCTCCTTGTAGACGCGGAGCGCGCCGGCGACGCCCTCCCGCCGTTTCGCGAAGGCGGGCGGGTCGAGCACCACCACGTCGAACTTGCGGCTTTCCTTGTCGAGCGCGCGCAGCTGCTCGACCGCGTTGGCTGCGCGTACCTCCACGTTGCGCAGCCCGTTCCGGCTGGCATTCTCGCGGGTGCGCGCCACCGCCGCGGCATCCTGGTCGATGGCGAGCACGCGGGTAGCGCGGCGGGCGAGCTGCAGCGCGAAGCCGCCGTGGTAGCAGAACGCGTCCAGCGCGTCGCCGCGAGCCAACTCGCCGGCGCGGAGGTGGTTCTCGCGCTGATCCAGGTAGCCGCCGGTCTTGTGGTCCTCGAGCAGGTCGACCCGGAGGTCGAGCTCGCCTTCCCGGTACGAGGCGGTCATCGGTCCCGAGCCGAGCAAGACCTCGGTGCGGCGGGGGAGCAGCTCGAAGTCGCGCGAGCTGCCGTCGTCGCGCGCCACGGCGCCGCGCGCGCCGCACGCTTCCGCCGCCATCCGAGCGAGGGCCTCGCGGCGCACCTCGGCCCATTCGGCGAGGTGCTGCACCGCGAGCAGGTCCCCGTAGCGATCGACGAAGTAGCCCGGCAAGAGATCGGCCTCGCCATGGACGGCGCGGAAGGCGTCGGCGCCGGGGAAGAGCGCGCGGCGTCTCGCGACCGAGGCCTCGATGCGCCCGCGCAGGAAGACGTCGTCGAGCGGCTCGTCGCGCCTGCTCAGGATCCGCAGCGCGATCGGCGACCGCTCCGCCCAGAACGCCTTGGCGACGAAGTTGCCGCGCGCATCCGCGAGCCGCACCTCCGCGCCCGAGGGGAGCCCGGGCGGGGCCGACTGGACGTCGCCGCGAAAGATCCACGGGTGTCCCGACCGCGCCCGCGCCGCCCCTCGCGCGGAGAGGGTCACACCTGGGACCTGGGAACTCACGGCGGCGCACTCTCGCACACCTCCGAATCAAGCCAAGCGAAGTCCGCCGGGTTAATCTGGCCGCGTGACTTCTCCAGACGGTTCGTCGCCGCTGAAGGCCCTCCGGGGAGGGGAAGATCCGGACCGCGGCGCGCCGCTGGGACCCGCCGAAGCAGCCCGTCTGGCGAGGGCGCTGGAAGCGAACGTCGCGCGCGCCCTGCGTGGAAAGCAGGAGATCGTCGAGCTGTCGCTCGCCGCGCTCGCCGCCTCGGGCCACCTCTTGCTCGAGGACGTTCCCGGCGTCGGCAAGACCACGCTCGCGCACGCGCTGGCGCGGTCGCTGGACCTGTCGTTCTCGCGCATCCAGTTCACGAGCGATCTCTTGCCCGGTGACATCACCGGCGTGTCGGTGTTCGACCAGCGCACCGGGCAGTTCGTCTTCAAGCCCGGGCCGCTGTTCGCGCACCTGGTCCTGGCCGACGAGATCAACCGCACCACGCCGCGCACGCAGAGCTGCCTGCTCGAGGCGATGGCGGAAGGGCAGGTGTCGGTGGACGGTGGCGCGCGCAGCTTGCCTTCGCCCTTCCTGGTGCTCGCGACGCAGAATCCGCACGAGCATGCCGGGACGTATCCCTTGCCCGAGTCGCAGCTGGACCGCTTCCTGTTGCGCTTGCCCCTCGGGTACCCGGCGCCCGAGGTGGAGCGCGAGCTGCTCCTCGGCGGAGGGACCCAGGACGAGCTGCAACGCCTGCGGCCCGTCGCTTCCGCGCACGAGGTACGCAGGCTGCAGCTCGGGGTCGAGCAGGTGAAGGTGGCCGGCGAGGTCGCGGACTACGTGCTGGCGCTGGTCGCGGCTACGCGCTCGTCTCCGCTGCTCTCGCTGGGCGTCTCTCCCAGAGGCGCGCTGGCGCTCCTGCGGGTGGCCCAGGCCCGGGCGCTCCTGCGCGGCCGCGGGTACGTGGAGCCGGACGACGTCAAGGAGCTGTGCGTTCCCTGCCTCTCCCACCGCGTGGTGCTGGCCGGCCACGCGGCGCCGGCCGGCGAGGTCACGCGCCATGCGGCCGAACGGGTCATCCGGGACCTGGCGGAGCAGGTCCCGGCGCCGGAGTGAACGCTCCCGCCGCCGAGGCCCCGCGGGCCGCCGCGGTCCCCGCGTGGAGGCGGCGCCTCAGCTTCACGCCCCTGGGGCGCTGGTACGTCGCGCTGACCATCGCCATCGGGCTCGCCGCGATCAACACGGGCAACAACCTGCTGTTCCTGGTCCTCGGGCTCCTGCTCTCCAGCATCGTGGTGTCCGGGCTGCTTTCGGAGACCTCGCTGCGCGCGGTTCGGGTGGAGCGCAGGTTGCCCGCTTCGGCGTCGGTGGGCGCGCCCGCGCTGGTGGGCCTCTTGGCGCGCAACTCGAAACCGCGCGCGCCGTCGGTAGGGCTCGAGCTGCGCGAGAGGGGCGGCGACGTCGCCGGGCGCGGGCTCGTCCTGCTCCTCGGAGCCGGCCGGACCGAGGAGGTGTCGTACCGGTTCACGCCGCAGCGGCGCGGCCGGCACAGGTTCGAGCAGCTGGAAGTGGTGACGCGCGCGCCCTTCGGGTTGTTCGAGAAATCGCGGCCGCTCTCGGCGCGGGACGAGCTGGTGGTCTTCCCTCGCCGCGTCCCGCCGCCCGCGCAGCAGCCGCGCCAGCTCGCGCGCGAAGGAGAGCGGCCGACCGGCCGGGCGGGCCACGGACTCGAGGTGCACGCGCTGCGGGATCATCGCCCGGGCGAGGACATGCGAAGCATCCACTGGCGCTCCTCCGCGCGGGCGGGAAGGCTGATCGGGATCGACCGCGAGCAGGAGCGCCGCCGCCAGGTGTGCGTCCTCTTCGACCAGCGGCGCGTGTCGGGACCCGCCTTGGAGACGGCCGTCGAATGCGCCGCGGCGCTGTTCGAGCGCGAGCTCGATGCGGGCGCGGACGTCTCCCTGGCCATATGCGGCAACCGGCTCGCGCCCGGCTCCGGCGAGGTGCACCGGCTCGCGGGCCTCACCCTGCTGGCGCTGCTCGAGGGCGCGCCGGACGCTCCGGCGCCTGTGCCCGAGTCGGGCGCTTCGGTCCTGGAGGTGATCCCGTGATCGGGCGCGGGCTGCGCGGGATGACCCTGCTGGCGGCGCAGCGTTGGGCCGGGTCGCTCGCGCTGGCCGCCGCGTTCGCGGCCTGCGCGGTGAGCGGCGAGTTGGGAGGCGCGATCCTCTTGCTGTTCTCTGCCGCCCTGGTGGCGGCGCCGCTCTTCCAGAAGCGCATCGCGGGCCGCTACGAGTGGGCCTGGACCGGGCTGCTCGGTCTCGCCTTCGTGGCGCTGGGTGGGCAGGTCGTTGCCGGCCGGCTGGACGTGGTGCTCGCGGCGACGCAGTTCGCCACGCTGCTGGCGGTGCACCGCCTCTGGCACCGCGGATCGCGGCGCGACGAATGGATGCTCCTCCTGCTTTCGCTCCTCCTGATCTGCGCCGGCGCGGCGCTCTCGGCGGAGCTGCTCTTCGGCGTCTGCTTCCTCCTCTACTGCGTGACGGCGACCTGGGCCCTGGCCCTGACCTGGCTCCGCTTCGAGATCGAGGCCGCCCGCAGCCCCGAGCAGGCAGCGGCGCTGCTCCACGGCCGCAGGCTGGTGACGCCTTTGGTCCTGGGCGCGCTCGCCGCCCTGGCGCTGGTGGGTCTGCTCGGGTCGGCAGCCATCTTCCTCGCATTTCCGCGCGTCACCATCGGCGGGCTCCGGCGGGCTTCGTCCGCCATCCCCATCGCCGGCCTCGGAGATCGGATCGACCTGTCGCGCCATGGCGTCATCGCCGACGACCCGCGCATCGTGCTTCGCGTGCGGCTCGATCCCGCGCCGGTTGCTGGCGCCGGGCTGCCGATGCGCTGGCGCGCCCGCGCGCTCGAGGTGTGGACCGGGCGAGGATGGCGCGCGCGCCAGGACGGGTGGGGTGGAGGGATCTTTCTTGCGCCCATGCCGCAGCTGCGGATCGCTGCCGCGCGCCACCGTTCCGAACCGCTGGTCGCCGACATCGAGGCGGTCAGCGGCTTCTCCGAGGGAGTGGTGCTCACGCCCGAAGGGTGGCCGACGAGCGTGAGCTTCCAGCGCCCCTTCACCGCCCGCCCGAGCGAGACCCGGCTCTTGCGTGCCGCGAACGGGGACCTCTTCTACACGCCTGTGGACGTCGGGGACCTCCACTACGTGGTCCGCACCGAGCGGGCGCTGCCCGGGACGGAGGAGCTGCGCGGGCGGGGAAGGCGATACCCGCCGGAGGTGGCCGCGTCGCTGGAGGCGCCGGCCGAGGTGGACCCGCGGGTCCGTGCCCTGTCGCAGCGCCTGACCGAGGGCAAGGATCCGGTGGACGCGGCCGCCGCGGTGGAGCGCTGGCTGACCCGGTCGCTCACCTACACCCGGGAGCTCCCCGGCGAGCAGAAAGACCCCATCGCCCACTTCCTGTTCGAGTCGCGGCGCGGCCATTGCGAGCTGTTCTCCAGCGCGATGGTGGTCCTCTTGCGCCTCGCCGGCATCCCGGCGCGGAACGTGACCGGGTACTACGGAGGGGTGCACAGCTCCGCCGGGTACTGGGCGGTGCGCGCCGGCGACGCGCACTCGTGGGTCGAGGCGTACGTGCCCGGCGTTGGGTTCGTGCCGTTCGATCCGACGCCGCCCTCGGGGAGAGGCGGCGTGGACCGCGGCCTGTGGTCCGGTGCAGTGCTGGCCTGGGACGGGCTGGCGCAGCGCTGGCGCGCGTTCGTCGTGGACTACGACCTCCTGTCGCAGCAGCGGACCCTGCAGCAACTGGGGAGGACCCTGCGCGAGGCAGGCCGCCGTCTCTCGGCGGCCCGGCCTGGCGCGCCGGAGTTCCGCGCCGCCGCGACCCAGGCCGCGCTCGGCGCGATCGTGATCGTGCTTCTGGTGGCGCTATTGCGCCGCGTCGGAGGCCGGGGGCAGCCCAGGGTCGCGCTGCTAGACGGAGATCAGCGTCGCGCCCAGGTGCTGTGGCGCCGCGCGCGCACCCGGCTGGAACGCGGCGGCGTGAGCTTGACCGCGGCGGTCTCGCCTCGCGAGGCGATCCGGCGGACGGTCCAGCGTCGCCCGGACGTGGCACCCGCCGTCGAGCAGCTCGCGTCCGCCGTTCTCGCCGCGCGCTGGGGAGGCGAAAGGCTGCCGCCGTCTCGCGCCCGCGCCCTGCTGCGGGAGCTGCGGCGCCGGCTGGACTGACCGCGGGCAGGAAGTCTGCGCGAAGGCCTTGCGCGCCGCGACTGCCAGGCGCCACACTGCGGCGCCGTGCCGGAGCTCCCCGAAGTCGAGATCGCCTCCCGCCAGCTTCGCGGCTGGGCCCAGGGTCGCCGCATCGTGTCGGCCAGAGCGGAACGTTCGCGGGTGATCCGCGGTCAGTCCCCGCAGAGGTTCGCGCAGCTCGCCGGCCACCGCCTGGAGGACGTGGAGCGGTCCGGGAAATGGATGCTGCTCCGCTTCGACGGCGGCGAAGGCCTGGTGTCGCACCTCGGCATGACCGGCAAGTGGATCCGCCGCGATCGAGAAGCGGCCCCACCGAGCCACGTGCGCGCGAGCCTTACGTTGGAGGACGGGCACGTCCTCGACTACCGGGACCCGCGCCTGTTCGGCCGGCTCATCCGCGGCAGCGTCGAGCAGCTGCGGAAGCTGCCTGCGCTGGCCGGGCTGGGACCCGATCCGCTGCCCGGGGTGGACACCGGACGGCTGTACCGCGTCCTGAGCAGCACGCGGCGGTCGCTCAAGGAGGCGCTGATGGACCAGCGCACGCTGGCGGGCCTGGGGAACATCCAGGTCTCGGAGGCGCTCCACCGGGCGCGCCTCCACCCGCAGCGGCTCGGCGTGTCCGTCTCGCCGGACGAGGTGGCCCGGCTGGGTGTCGCCATCGGCGAGGCGTTGCAGGCGGCGCTCGAAGGCGAGGACTCGCCCGAGCCGATCACCTACGTGGAAGAGGGCGGCGAGAACATCTTCCTCGTCTACGACCGCGCCGGCGAGCCATGCTCGAATTGCGGCACCGCGATCGACCGCATCGTGCAGGGCGGCCGCAGCACGTACTTCTGCCCGCACTGCCAGCCGCTCCGGGCTCGCCAGGGGGTCGGCGCTCGGGCCGGAGCGGGTCGGACCAGGCTGGCGGCTGTCCGCCCGCTGCAGCCGACGACGTCCCGCCGCCGCCAGCGAGCCCGCTGAGCGGGGTCGGGCGGGCCCCGCGCCGGCCCTCTCGCCCGGGCGTTTGCGGACGCGCTGCTCCGTCGCCACCTTGCTCTGCGTGCAAACCGCGACCGAGGCGGCGCTCCAGATCGATCCCGTCGAGCAGCAGGTCCACGGCCGCGCGCTCGCGCTGCTGCAGGATGCCGGCCTGGTTCCCATGGTGGGCGGCGCCTACGCGATGCGCACGCACGCCGGGCTCTGGCGCGACACCAAGGACCTCGACCTGTTCCTCCGCAAGGAGCGGGTCGGCCCGGCCCTGGAGCTGCTCGCCCGGGTGGGGTACCGCACCGAGATGACTGACCCGATGTGGATCGCGAAGGCCTTCGCCGGGCCATACTTCATCGACCTGATCTTCTCTTCCGGCAACGGGCTCGGCACGGTCGACGAGCAGTGGGAGCGGCGCGCCTCGCGCGCCCTGGTCCTGGACCGCGAGGCGCTCATCGTCCCCGCCGAGGAGATGATCTGGCAGAAGGCGTACATCCAGGAGCGGGAACGATTCGACGGGGCCGACATCCACCATCTGTTGCGCTGCCGGGGAGCGCAGCTCGACTGGCGGCACATCCTGGATCGGTTCGCCGACCACTGGCCAGTCCTGCTCGGCCAACTGATCACGTTCCGCTTCGCCTTCCCCTCCGACAAGGAACAGGTTCCTTCCTGGGTGATGAAGGAGCTCACCGCGCGGCTCGCCCGCCAGGAAGATCAGCCTGCAGCGCGGGAGCGGATCTGCCGTGGGACGCTGCTCTCGCGGCAGCAGTACCTGATCGAAGTGAACGAGCACGGCTACCGGGATGCGCGGGAGTTGGAGGTGAAGGGCTGGACGGGCGACACGCGCTGGCCGGTGAAGCCGTGGTCCGGCACGGAGCACTGAGGGAAGACCATGCGCATCGCAGCCGTCGGCGATCTCCACTGCCGGGCCGACACGCGCAGCGCGCTCGGCTCCGCCCTCGCAGGCGTCGATGGGGCCGCGGAGTGCCTGTTGCTCGCCGGCGATCTGACCGACCACGGCACCGCCGAGGAAGCGGCCTGGCTCGCCGAGGAGCTGGCCCGGTTCAAGATTCCCAAGGTGGCGGTGTTCGGGAACCACGACTACGAGTGCGGGCAGGAGCAGGCCGTCCGGCGGAAGCTGGAGGAGGTGGGCGTGAAGGTGCTCGACGGCGAGCCCTACGCCCTCAGCCCGGAGCTGGGCATCGCCGGCATCAAGGGGTTCGCCGGCGGATTCGAGCACGCGCAGCTGCAGCGGTTCGGCGAAGGAGTGATGAAGCAGTTCGTCGACGCGTGCATCGCCGAGGAGCTGAAGCTGGAGAACGCCCTGTTCCAGTTGCGCACCCGGGTGCGGATAGCGCTGCTGCACTACTCCCCTTGCCGCGCCACGCTCGAGGGCGAGCCGCTGGAGATCTTCCCCTTCCTGGGCGCCACCCGGCTGTCGGGGCCTCTCGATCAGCTGCGGCCGGCGCTCGCGGTGCACGGCCATGCGCACCGGGGCATCCTGCGCGGCGCAACCCGCGGGGGAGTGCCCGTGTACAACGTAGCCTTGCCGGTCCTGCGGCGGCTGGAGAAGCCGGTCGGCTTCCTCACCCTGGAAGTCTAGGCGACCCTCGCAGGGATGTTCTACCCGTCCTCGGGTACGTACTCCCCGATCGCTCCGGGCGGCGGGGCGATGTCCGGGGTGGCCTCGCCCTTCTCCGGCGCGATCGGCCGGTAGAGATAGGTCAGGCGCAGCGTCGCGGCCCTGGCACGGTCCAGCGCATCCTGACCGATGCGGATGAAGTCCACCGCCGTGCGAGGAAGGGTCGCCGCCAGCCCGCGCAAGGTCTGGTTTGCCCACACGGCGAACAC
>DATFUN010000489.1:0-3674 GCA_035260805.1 Myxococcales bacterium
CCCTGGAATCCGGCCCAGGTGAGCCCGCCCTCGCCGGCCAGCTTGGGCGCCACGAACAGGTACACCTCGTCCCACAACCGGCGCTCGAGGAAGCTGCCGTGGATGCGCGCCCCGCCCTCGACCATGACCGAGGTGAGCCCCCTGCCGGCCAGGCGGCGGAGCAGGTCCTTCAGGTCGACGCGGCCGGCGCGGTCGGCGCGGCAGCGCACGATCTCCGCGCCGGCGCGCTCGAGCGCCGCGATGCGCGCAGGCGGCGCGCGCAAGGTGCAGGCAACCAGCGTCGGAGCGGACGAGCGCTGCCGGAGCAGGCGCGCAGCCGGCGGCAGGCGCGCGGTCGAGTCCACCACCACGCGCACGGGGTCGCGCGGCGCGACGCCGGCGGCGGCGCGACCTGGGCCTCTGGCCATGCGCGGCAGCCGCGCCGTCAGACGCGGATCGTCCGCCAGCGCGGTCCCCACGCCGATCAGCACCGCGTCCATCTCGTCGCGAAGCACGTGCCCGAGCAGGCGGGACTCGCGCCCGCTGACCCAGCGCGAGTCGCCGGAGCGGGTGGCAATCTTGCCGTCCAGCGTGACCGCCGCCTTGAGCATGACCCAGGGCAGCTTCCGGGTGATGAACTTGAACCACATCTCGTTCGCTGCGTCGCAGGCGTCGCGGAGCACGCCGACCTCGACGCGGAGGCCGGCGGCGCGCAGGCGGCGGATGCCCCGGCCATGGACCAGGGGATTCGGGTCGACGCTTCCGATCACCACCCGGCGCACGCCGGAGGCGAGCACCGCCTCGGTGCACGGGGGCGTCCGGCCGTGGTGGTCGCAGGGCTCCAGCGTGACGTACAGGTCCGCGCCACGCGCGCGCTCCCCGGCCTCGCGCAGCGCCACCACCTCGGCGTGCGGCCCGCCCGCCTTCGCGTGGTGGCCCCGGGCGATCACCTCGCCTTTCGACACGACCAGCGCGCCCACCACCGGGTTCGGGTGGGTGCGGCCGCGCCCCAGCTCCGCCTCGGCGACAGCCTCCAGCATGAGCCGCTCGTCCAGGGACGGTCCCTTGCGGGCGGGCGAGCTACTTCTGCTTGCCCTTGCGCTCGTGGATCAGCTCCTTCAGCTCGCTCATGAACTCGCCCAGGTCCTTGAACGAGCGGTACACGGAGGCGAAGCGGACGTACGCCACCTCGTCGAGCCGGGAAAGCTCGCGCATCACCGACTCGCCGATGAAACTCGAGGGCACTTCCTTTTCGCCGAGCTCCTGGAGCCGACGCTCGATGCCGTCGACCACCGCCTCGATCTGCTCGGAGGAGACGGGCCGCTTCTGGCAGGCAAGCTGGATGCCGGCGATCACTTTGTGGCGATCGAAGTTCTCGCGGCGACCGTCCTTCTTCACCACCATCGGGAGGATCTCCTCCACCCGTTCGTAGGTGGTGAAGCGCCGCTCGCAGCCCAGGCATTCGCGCCGCCGCCGGATCACCGCGCCCTGGTTGGAGAGACGCGAGTCGATGACCTTGTTCTCCAGCTCGGCGCAGAACGGGCATTTCATGTCATGCGCTCTGGCCGAGCCTCTTCGCGTAGAGCGGGAACTGGCGGCCGAGCTCGCGCACCTCGCCGCGCACGCGCTCGTGCACCGCGGCGTCCTCGGGCGCGTCGAGGACGCGGACGATCAGCTTCGCCACCGTGCGCATCTCGGAAGGCCCCATGCCGCGCGTGGTCAGCGCCGGGGTGCCCAGGCGCAGGCCGCTGGTGACGAACGGCTTCTCCGGGTCGCCCGGGATCATGTTCTTGTTGGTGGTGATGCCCGCCTTGCCCAGGGCCGACTCCGCGAGCTTGCCCGTCAGCTTCTTGGGGCGGAGGTCGCAGAGCATCAGATGCGTATCGGTCCCGCCGGCGACGAGCCGCAAGCCGCCCTGGAGCAAGCCTTGCGCGAGCGCCTGGGCGTTGTCGAGGATGCGTTGCTGGTACGCCTTGAACTCCGGGCGCAGCGCCTCGCCGAAGGCGACCGCCTTGGCCGCGATGATGTGCTCGAGCGGTCCGCCCTGGATGCCTGGGAAGACGTTGGAGTCCACCGCCTTGGCGTGCTGCTGCTTGCAGAGGATCAGCCCCGAGCGCGGGCCGCGCAGCGTCTTGTGCGTGGTGGTGGTGACCGCGTCGGCGAGCGGCACCGGGCTGGGGTGCAGGCCCACCGCCACCAGCCCGGCGATGTGCGCGATGTCGCAGATCATGATCGCGCCCACCTCCTCGGAGATCTCGCGCAGCTTCACGAAGTCGAGCATGCGCGGATAGGCGGAGGCGCCGCAGAGCACGGCGCGCGGCCGCACCTCCCGGGCCAGCTTGCGGGTGGCGCCGAAGTCGATGGTCTCGGTCTTCGGATCGAGCCCGTAATGGTGGATCTCGAAGAGCTTGCCGGAGAAGTTCACCGGCGACCCGTGGGTGAGGTGGCCGCCCTGGGCGAGCGACAGCGAGAGGATGCGGTCCCCGGGGCGCAGCAGGGCGAAATAAGTCGCCATGTTCGCCTGCGACCCGGCGTGCGGCTGGACGTTGGCGTGCTCGGCGCCGAAGAGCGCCTTGGCGCGGTCGATGGCCAGCTGCTCGATCTTGTCGACCACCTCGCATCCGCCGTAGTAGCGCTTTCCCGGCAATCCCTCGGCGTACTTGTTGGTCAGGGGAGACCCGGCCGCCTCGAGCACCGCCTCGGAGACGAAGTTCTCGCTCGCGATCAGCTCCAGCCCCTCGGCCTGCCGGGCCGTCTCTTCCCGGATCAGCTTCGCGACTTCGGGGTCGACCGCGGCCAGCGGCATCTCGAACGAATCCATCTCGTCTCCATTCCTCTGCGGCCCGCCTCATACCATACCGTTCCCGCCTTAAAAGCTCACCGCGGAGGCCGCGGAGGGATTCTGTTCGGCTCGGGTCGAGCACGGGCGCCGGCTCGAAGGCAAAAACCAGTCACTCCGCGCTCTCCGCGTCTCCGCGGTGATCTTTTGTCTTCTGTCGGGGGGTTCAGTCGCGCATGCGCTGGAAGGCGATCACGGCGTTGGTCCCGCCGAACCCGAACGAGTTCGACAACGCGGCGTCGATGCGGACCTCGCGCGCATGGTTGGGGACGAAGTCGAGGTCGCATTCGGGATCGGCGTTGTCCAGGTTGATCGTCGGGGGCACGATCCCGTGGTAGAGCGCCAGCGCGGTAAAGGCCGCCTCGACGCCGCCCGCTGCGCCGAGGAGGTGCCCGGTCATGCTCTTGGTCGAGCTGACCATCAGCCCCTTCTTCGCCCAGTCGCCGAACACGGCCTTCATCGCGTTGGTCTCGGCGATGTCGCCGACCGGCGTCGACGTCCCGTGGGCGTTGACGTACTGCACCTGCTCCGGGCGCAGCCCCGCATCCTCGAGGACCAGGCGCATGGCGCGCTCCGCGCCGGTCCCGGACGGCTGCGTGATGTGGAACGCATCGGCCGTCGCCGAGTAGCCGGTCAGCTCGCAGTAGATGCGGGCGCCGCGCTTGCGCGCGTGCTCCAGCTCCTCGACGATGAGGATGCCCGCGCCCTCGCCGGCCACGAACCCGTCGCGGTCCTTGTCGAACGGCCGCGAAGCCTTTTCCGGCGCGTCGTTGCGCTCGCTGAGCGCGCGCGCCGCGGTGAACCCCGAGATCCCAAGGAGCGTGATCGTCGCCTCGGCGCCGCCGGTGATGACCAT
>DATFUN010000490.1:0-10471 GCA_035260805.1 Myxococcales bacterium
GGTGGTCCGGCTGGCGGAGGTGGCCCGCGCGCTGGGCACCACCGCGGGCTTCCTGCTGCGGCAGAGCGAAGGCGAAGCCGCGCCGGCGGACGGCGCATCGCGGCTGCTCGCGGGGCTGTCCCGCGACGAGCTGCACGAGGCGGAGCGCTGGCTGCGCGCCCGGTTCGGGCGCGGCGAGGGGCCGCTCCTGGCGCTGGTCGGATTGCGCGGGGCAGGGAAGAGCACCATCGGGCGCGCCCTGGCCGCGAAGCTCTCGGTGCCGTTCTTCGAGCTCGACGCGCTGGTGGAAGAGGCCGCGGGCCTCTCGCTGCCCGGGATCTTCTCCCTGCACGGCGAGGCGTACTACCGGCGGCTCGCGCGCGAGGTGCTGACGCGCTTCCTGGCGGAGACGGAGGAGGGGGTGCTCGCCACCGGCGGCGGCCTGGTGCTCGATCGCGAGGCGTGGCGGCTCTTGCAGCGCCGCTGCCGGACGGTCTGGCTGCAGGCGACGCCGGACGACCATTGGCAGCGGGTGCTCGAGCAGGGCGACGAACGTCCGTCCGCGGCCAGTCCCCACGCGCGCGAGGAATTGCGCGCCCTCCTCAAGGTGCGCGAGCCGCTCTATGCGCAGGCGGAGATGGCCGTCGACACCTCGCGCCTCGGCGTGCTTGGCGCGGTGCGTGAGGTGCTCCAGCGACTCACGGGTCCGCACAAGGCCTCCGCGGCACGGAGGAGGGCGCACACCCGGCAAAGTTGACGGATATCCGTGGCCGGACGAGCGTTGCCTCGCCCACTTGGAGGGGGGAAACGGTGGACGAACAGACCCGACCGACCGGATCTCCGACTTTATTGTCGGCGATGGCGGCGACGTTGCTCGCCTGCGGCGGAGCAGCGCTGATCGCGGGAGCACCGGACTGGGTGATCCGCAAGACCCGAGCCCAGACGATCTTGCCCGGACTGCTCCACCGGGCCCTCGCGATGCTGAGCGATCGGCTGGACGTCCCAGAGGTTGCGGTCGACGGGACGCGTCGTCGGAGCGGCCCGAGCTCCGACCTGGCCGTGGAAGCCGACGGCCCGGGCGACCACGCGATCGAGAATTGTTCTCGAACCCTGGAGATCGGGCAGGCAACGGCGTTAGGATGCGCGTCGTGCCCATCCAGCCTACCGGCACCCGGCAAAGCATCCTCGAGGCGCTGAAGCGGGAAGGTCCGCTCGCGATCGCGCAGCTCGCGGAGCGCCTCGCGATGTCGGGCGAGGCCGTTCGCCAGCAGTTGGTGCAGCTTCAGCGAGAGGGCTGGATCGAGGCGCTCCACGATCGGGCCGCCGGCCGTCACAGCGGGCGTCCCGCCGCGCGCTACCGCCTGACGCAGGCGGGCGACCACGTCTTCCCCAAGCATTACGACGCGCTCACCGTGGCGGTGCTCGACGCAGTCTCCAGCGAGCTCGGCCCGGAGGCCCTGGACCGGATCCTCGCCAGCCTCACCGACGCCCGGGCGCGCGTCTGGGAGCAGCGGCTGGCCGGCAAGTCGGTGCGCGAGCGGGTCGAAGCGCTGCGTGGAGTCTACGAGGGAGAGGATCCGTTCATGGAGGCCGAGGAGGTCTCCGGCGGTTTCCGGCTGATCGAGCACAATTGCCCGTTCCTGAACGTCGCCCTCGAGCGCCCCGCGCTCTGCAGCCTCACCGTCTCGCTGCTCTCGCGCCTGCTCGGGTTCGAGGTGGTCCGCGAGGAGCGTTTCCAGAGCGGCGACGGCCGCTGCTCCTTCCGCGTGCTGATGGACAAGCCGCGCGCTCCGGACGCGCCGCCGTTCCAGCGCGAGAGGAAGAGCTGACGCCCTACTTGCCCGTGAAGCGGGGCGGGCGCCGCGCGTTGTAGGCGGCGAGCCCTTCGGCTGCGTCCTTTCCTTCGAACAACCGCTGCTGCAGCTCGCGCTCCAGGGCGAGCCCCTGCTCGAGCCCGACCTCCAGGCCGGTGACCACTGCTCGCTTGATGAATCCCACCGCGCGCGACGCCCTGGCCGGCGGCACGAACCTTTGCGCGTACTCCAGCGCCGCCGCCCGGAACCCGTCGGACGGCACGTCGAGGATGGCGTTGAGCAGGCCCAGCGCTTTCGCCTGTTCCACCGCGAGCGTCTGCCCCTCGGCCATCAGCTCGATGGCTTTGGCGCGGCCGAGCGCGCGGGCGAGACGTTGCGTCCCGCCGGTGCCCGGCAAGACGCCCAGCGCGACCTCGGGCAAGCCCACCTTGCCGGCGTCGCGGCGCGCGATGCGCAGATCGCAGGCGAGCGCGATCTCCAGCCCGCCGCCGACGCAGTGGCCGTTGATCGCCGCGATCACCAGCTTGGGCGTCTGCTCGAGCCGGCAGAGCGTCTCGTTGGCGTGGAGGCAGAAGTTGTACTTGAAGTACGGGGCACTCTTCTGGAGCATCTCGATGTCCGCCCCGGCGCAGAAGAACTCGGTGGGCTTCTTCGCCTCGGGCAGCGGCAGCGCTCCGGTCAGCATCAAGACATGCACGGACTCGTCCATCCGCGCGTCGAGGATGTTGGCGTCGAGCTCCCGCATCATCTCGTAGCTGTACGTGTTGGCGGGCGGGTTGCGCAGCTCGAGGACCATCACGCCGTCGTGCTTGGAGGAGTTGACCAAGGGCGTCGTCATGCGGCGCCTTTTACCACCACCGGCTCAGGCCAGGCGCTCGAAGATGCGCATCAACTCGACCCGCTGCGCCTGCGTCAGCCGCGACAGGCGCCGGCCGAATTCCTCATCGAAGATCTCGCGGGCGCTCTCCATGGCGCTCCGGCCCGCCGGGGTCAGCGTCAAGCGAAAGCGGCGCAGATCGTCGGGCTGTAGCTCGCGCCGCAGGTACCTCAGAGCCTCCATCCGCTTGACCATGAAGGTGACCGAAGGCTTGGGCGTCACGAGAGCGCGCGCCAGGTCGGCCGGGTAGGGATGCTCATCCAGCTTGCTGAGGAGCAGGAACTCCTTGACCTCCAGGCGCAGCGCCCGGAGGCGCGGCGCGACGCCGGCCAGCAACGAGGTCATGACCTGGAAGTTGAGCGTCCACAGCGCCCACGGCGAGATCTTGCGCATGTCGGCTCCGTTCTCCTTGACGGCAAATGGTTCCAGATTAAACTAGATGTATGTGGAACTATCCCCGAGTAAAATAACACGACTGCTGAACGAAGCGACCACGGAGCAACACCGTCGCCGCCGATGGGCGGCGCCAAGGAGCAAGCGATGCCTCTCGATCACTACCTCACGCTGGGCCGTTCGGGCCTGCGCGTAAGCCCGTTCTGCCTCGGAGCCATGACCTTCGGCGAGGATCTCGGCTGGGGAAGCAGCGTCAAGGAGTCCGAGGCGATCATCGACCGCTATCTCGAGCTCGGCGGCAATTTCATCGACACCGCCAATGTCTACACCAAGGGGCACTCGGAGAAGATCATCGGCGATCACGTCGGCCGTGACCGCAAGAAGCGCGACCGCCTGGTCATCGCGACCAAGTTCAGCGCCAACCTCTACATCGGCGATCCCAACGGGGGCGGCTCCAGCCGCAAGTCGATCGTCTCCCAGTGCGAGCAGTCGCTGCGGCGGCTGCAGACCGACTACATCGATCTCTATTGGCTGCACAACTGGGACGTCTACACGCCCATCGAGGAGACGATGGCGGCGCTCGACGATCTGGTGCACGCCGGCAAGGTCCGCTACCTCGGCGTCTCCGACACGCCGGCGTGGAAGGTGACCCAGGGGCAGCTGATCGCGCAGTTCCGCGGCTGGGCGCCCTTCATCGGTCTCCAGATCGAGTATTCGCTGCTCGAGCGCACCGTCGAAGGCGAGCTGATGCCGATGGCCAGGGAGCTCGGCCTCGGCGTGACGCCGTGGGCGCCGCTCAAGAGCGGCATCTTGAGCGGCAAGTACACGCGGCAGAACGCGGGGAACGTGCAGCCTACCGGCCGCGCATGGGCCGCCAGCTACCTTCACGACAAGGCCTACGCCGTCATCGACGAGCTGCAGCGCATCGCCGGGCAGCTCGACACGACCGTCGCTCGGGTGGCGCTCGCCTGGGTGCAGGCCCGGCCCGGAGTGACCTCGACCATCGTCGGCGCGCGCACGCTTGCGCAGCTGGACGACAACCTCAAGGCGCTCGACCTCAAGCTCAGCGCCGAGCAGTCGGCCGCGCTCGACAAGCTGACCACGCCCACGCTCGACTTCCCCGCCGAGATCCTGCCGATTCTCCGCCTGCTCCACGCCGGCGGCACCACCATCAACGGCGAGAAGTCGCCGCTGCTGCCGGAGTACTTCGCCCCCAACAAGGCCGACGACCAATACTAGGGGCAGAAGAATCACCGCGAAGAAAAGAAGCCCGCGAAGTGGCCATCGTCGGGGCGCGGCGAGGTAGTCTCGGTGGATGCGTATCGACCCCTCCGACGACTACTACACCTTGCTCGGCATCGACGCGGACGCCAACGGCGCGGAGTTGCGCCGCGCGTGGCGGCGGCTCGCGCTGCAGTGGCACCCGGATCGCGCCGGTCCTGGCGCGACCGCCACCTTCCAGACGATCTCCTCGGCCTACATGGTGTTGTCCGACCCGGTGGCGCGGGCCGCTTACGACCGGCGACGCGGGACGGCCGCGCGCCGCTCGGGCACCCGCGTTGGCAAAGTGGCCTCTGCGCCGCCAGCCGGGACGCCGCGGCGGGCTCCCGGCGTGATGCTCTCGCGCCTCACCGGATCGTTGGATGCGCTGCTCGCGTGCGGTATCGCGCGCCGGGCCGAAGGCGGTACCATCGAGCTCTTCCTCAACACGCGGGAGGCCGCACAGGGTGGCATGGTCACCATCTCCATGCGCGTGCCGCTCCGATGCCCGGGGTGCGACGGGGATGGGGCGACATCGTGCGCTCGTTGCGCAGGGCGCCGCACGGTCGACGAGCTCTTCAGCGCCTGGCTCGCCGTGCGGCCCGGGGTCGCCGACGGCGCCGTTCTTCCCCCCACCGCGCTGCTCCGCGGCATGGTCCGCCCCGTGTCATTTCGGGTACGGGTCCGCGCCGCGCCGTGACGCCAGCCTTCTTCAGCGGCGGAGCAATCCCATGTCCTTCTCCAAGGAGAGGGACATCTCCATCGAGTCGGCCCATTCGCCGGCGTCCTGGGTGACCAGCGCGGCGGCGGGATCGAGGATCCAGGCACCCAGCGCCGAGGAGAAGAGGGCCACCAGGTTCTGGAACGGATGCACCCGGTTCTGGTCGTCCAGCTTGCCGCTCGCGACGGTGAGGAAGGTCTGCGACGACTGGAGCGCCTGCCTGGCCTCGCTGCCCAGCTCGTCGTCCATGGTGGCCAGGTGCTCGACCAGCGCGAAGTGGGTGCTGGACGGATCGTCGAGCGAGAAGAGCTGCACCAGGCAATCTTGCGGCTCGGAGTCGGTGTACTCGCGCACCGTCACGCGCCAGGTGCGCTGCAGCTCCAGCTCAGCGGGAGAGGGGTTGCCCAGTGGCGTCAGGGTGAGCGAGGCGCCCTGGTCCTCCTCGCGCATCGCGGTGAGACAAACGCCGACGAGGCGCTCCAGCTCGTGCGGCCGCATCTGCCGCGGGGTGAGCATGCCCACCATGCGCGCGGGCTGCTCGGTGTTCACCAGCGATTGGAGATACAGATTCTCGGCCACGGTGCCTCCGGCGAGGAGCAGCATCCGCACGCGGGAACGGGGAAGTCAACCGTGCTCAGACTGCCTCTACGACGACCGACAATCCCTGGCCGACGCCCACGCACAGCGTGGCGAGCCCGTAGCGGCCGCCGCGCGCGCGCAGCGCGTGCACGAGGTGCGTGAGCAGCCGCGCGCCGCTCATCCCGAGCGGATGCCCGATGGCGATCGCGCCGCCGTCCACGTTCACCCGATCCGGATCGAGCTGCAGCTCCTGCACCACCGCCAGCGCTTGGGCGGCGAATGCCTCGTTCAGCTCCACCAGGTCCAGGTCGCGCGCCGAAAGCCCCGCCCGCGCCAGCGCCTTGCGGGTGGCCGGCACGGGGCCCATGCCCATCTCCCGCGGATCGACGCCGGCCGAGGCCGAGGCCACGATCCGGGCCAGCGGCGTGAGCCCCAGCTCGCGCGCCTTCGCGCCCGAGGCGACGAGCACCGCGGCCGCCCCGTCGTTCAACGACGAGGAGTTGCCGGCGGTCACCGATCCACCTTCGCGGAAGACGGCGCGCAACGCGGAGAGCTTCTCCAGCGAGGTGTCCGCGCGCGGGCCCTCGTCGCGCTCGACCGCGCGGTCGGCCTTGCGCTTCTCCGCGGACAGCTCGACGAGCGGGATAGGCAACAGCTCCGCGGCGAGCGCGCCGGACTCCGCCGCCGCCACCGCCCGGCGGTGCGAGCGGAGCGCGAACTCGTCCTGCGCCTGGCGCGAGATCTTGTACCGGGTCGCCACGTTCTCGGCGGTCTCACCCATGCTCTCCAGCGGGAACCGCTCGGCCATGCGCGGGTTGGGGAAGCGCCAGCCCAGCGAGGTGTCCCAGCTCTGCAGCGGCCCGCCTGCGTACCCTTCCGGCGGCTTGGCGACGGCCCAGGGCGCGCGCGTCATGCTCTCCACTCCTCCCGCCGCGACCAGCTCCGCCTCGCCCGTCTTGATCAGGCGTGCGGCTTGCGCCGCCGCCTCCAGTCCGCTGGCGCAGAGCCTGTTCACCGTGACGCCGGGCACCCGCTCGGGAAGCCCGGCGAGCAGCACCGCCATGCGCGCCACGTTGCGGTTGTCCTCCCCCGCCTGGTTGGCGCATCCCAGGATCACTTCGTCGAGCTGCTCCCCCACGCCATGCCCGACCCGCTCCAGCAAAGCGCGGAGCGTGTATCCCGCCAGGTCGTCCGGACGCACCGAAGCGAGCGCGCCGCGCAGCTTGCCCACGGGCGTGCGCAGCGCGTCCACGATGACTGCGTCCCGAGGTCCGATTCCCGCCACGTGGCCTCCTAGCGCTCCACGCGCTACCATGCGCACATGGTTCCGCGCGAGGGAGATCCCGCACCCGACTTCAGCCTCGAGGGCGTTCCCGAGGGGCGGTACCACCTCGCCGACCAGCGCGGCAAGGTGGTCGTTCTAGCCTTCTATCCGGGAGATTTCACGCCCGTCTGCCTGCGCCAGCTCCAGCACTACGAAGAGGAGCGGCAGAAGCTGATCGCCACCGGGGCCACGCTGTGGGCCGTCTCCACCGACAAGCTGGAGAAGCACGAGCGGATGGCGAAGAGCTACGCCCTGAGCTTCCCCTTGCTCGCCGACCCGGAGGGCAAGGTAGCGGACTCGTACGGCGTCCGGTCGCTCCTGGGCACCGCGCGGCGCTCGGTCTTCCTCATCGACCCGAAGGGGATCGTGCGCTACCGGCACGAGGATCCGCTCTCGCTGTCCTATCGGAGCGTGGACGACATCCTGCAGGCGCTGGGGCAGAGCGGGCTCGTCGCCGCGAAGCCTTGAGGCCTGGCGTTGCCAAGCCTCAAGCGCTAGCGAAGGCCCTTACTTCGTCACGTCGTTCTTCGCCTTCTCGGTGTTGTCCTTGGCGTCGTTCTTGGTTTGGCGCGCCTTGGTCTTCGCGTTCCGCGCGGCCTTCTTCGCGTGGCGCTTGGCCTTCGACGTCCCCGAGTCGGTGCCCAGCTTGTCCTTCGCGTCGTCGACGGTGTTCTTCGCCGAGTTGTCGACGTCCTTCGCCTTGTCGTTGATCTTGCTGTCCGCCAGCGCCGGAGCTGCCAGAGCGAGCGCCAGCGCACCGATGATGCCCTTCATCATATAGGTCCCTCCTGCAGGGGAACCTGAGCATCGGTTGTCCGGCTGACAACACTGCCCTCTCCAAAAAGAGAAGGCGGGGGAGCGCCGTCCAGACGCTCCCCGCCTTTGGGGCGCTGCAGGCGAGCGCTACTTCTTGGGGGCGTTCGGGTCGCTCGGCTGGGTGCTGGAGTTGGAGCTGTCGGTGGGCTTCATGGTGCCGTCGCCCGTGCCCGGCGGCTTCGAGGTGTCGGTCGTGGAGCCGGTGTGCGTGCTGTCCACCGGGCCCGTCGACGGTGCGGCCGGCCGGGCCTGATCGATGCTCGAGCCGGTGGTGCTGCCGGCGCTCGAGCCCGTGGTGGAGCTGCTGGAGCCGGTGGTGCTCGTCGCCGAGCCGCTGGCGCTGGTATCGCGATCGAGGTCGCGCGGCGCGGTGGTGTCCGTCGAGCTGGGCCGTCGCATCGAGCTGTCGGGCGCGCTGCGCCCGCTGGCGCCCCGCTTCGACCTCATCTTGGTCGTGCCTTGCTGGCTGCAGTCGCACTTGCACTTGTCGTCGGTGGTGGCGTCGGTGGACGCGCTGATGCTGCGGTCCTTGGTGGTCGCGGAAGAAGAGGTGGACAAAGAACCGCGATCCGAGGTGCTGCTGCCGCTCGCGGTACCCGCCTGGGGCTGCGTCTTGTCGGGCGGCGACGCGGTGTCCTTCTTCGTCGACATGGTGGTCGAGCTGGGGCGATCCTCGGTCGTCTGCGCGGTCACGGCCGGGGCCGCGAGCGCCAGGGCGAGGATCGAGGTTGCAGCGAGCTTCATTGGTGCCTCCGTCAGGGTTGTAATGCTCCCCGATCACGGTGGCGACGACCTGCCCGAGGGACAACGCACGACCCCTCGCCGGGCGAAGCTGGACGCAAGCGAGCAGCCCCCGAAGCGCACGAGGGAGGACGGGCCCATGCCCTCCTCCCTCGACAGTCGCCGCCAGATAGGGCGGCGCTGTGTTCTTGCCCTCCGGAAATCGCGGCTGGGAAGGCTTACGCCGAGAAGCTCGACCCGCAGCCGCAGGTGTGCTTGGCGTTCGGGTTCTTGAACGAGAATCCGCTCTGCCCGAACTGCCCTTCGACGTAGTCGACCTCGACGCCCATCAGGTACATGGAGCTCATCGCGTCGACGAAGCAGCGCACGCCTTTGACTTCGAAGATGAAGTCGCCAGCGCGCTGCTCCTTCTCGAGGTCCAGGCTGTACTGGAAGCCCGAGCACCCGCCGCCGACCACCGCTACGCGCAGGCCGGAACCCTGCAGGTTCTCGCGCTCGATGGTCTCTTTCACCATCGCGGCGGCCCTGTCGGTGAGGCGCACCGGCGCAGGCGGCTCGCTGGTCGAGGTGGTCTGCGGCGCGACGTTCTGCATGGTCTCCATCGGCTTGCGTCCTTTCCGTAGCGTTGCAGGCATCAATATAACGTCCTGCGGCAACACCGCAAACGCGTTTCCCTACGGAGCCACCGACCGCCCCCCGTCCACCACCACCACCTGCCCCGTGATGAAGGGCTCGGAGGCAAGGAACAGCACCGCCCGCGCCACCTCTTCCGGGGTGCCGAGCCGGCCGGCTGGGATGCGCGAGAGGATGCGCTCCCGGCGGGCCTCCGGGAAGGAATCCGCGAGGAGGATGGCTCCGGGAGCGACTGCGTTCACCCGCACCTCCGGGGCCCATTCGAGCGCGAGCTGGCGCGTCAGCACGGCGAGGCCGGCCTTGGATGCCGCATAGTGTGCGGTCTTCTCCCACACCTGGGTGGTGCCGCAGAGATCGAGAAGGTTCACGATCGAGCCCTGGCGCGCCCGCAGATGCGGCCAGGCGGCGCGCGCCAGTTGGAACGGACCGGAGAGATTGGCGGCGAGCATGGCGTCGAATCGGGCGCGCGTCAGCTCCGCCGCGGGAGCCTCCTCGAACCCGGCCGCGTTGCAGATCAGCGCGTCGAGCCGCCCGTGCGCGTGCGCCGCCTGCGCCACGATGCGCTCGGCATCGCCGTCGCGCGCCTGGTCCCCCTGCACCAGGGCCGCCCGCACTCCCAGCGCCCGGATCTCGGCGGCGGCCTCGCGCGCCTGGGCCTCCGAGCTGCGGTAGTGCACCACCACGTCCGCGCCCGCCTGCGCGAACGCGCGGGCGATGGCCCGGCCGATGCGCACCGCGCCGCCGGTGACCAGCACCGAGCGGCCGCGCCAGCTCTCCCGCGGCTCCTCCATTCGTCCGAGCGTAGCATGTTGACACCGACGGTGGCCCCAAGCACGGTGCGCATCCGCGATGGGTAAGAAGAACAAGCAGCGGGTCTCGACCTCAATCCCAACCCCTCCGATCCCGACTCCTCCTCCCTCCCGCTCAGACTCCGCCTCGCCCTCAGACTCCCCCTCGACCTCGAACTCGAACTCGAGCTCCGCCCCGACCCCGACCCCTCCCCCGATCTCCTCCGCCCCCCTCCCTCTCCTCGATCTCTCCCCCGGCGATCTGGGCGCCTTCTTCGAGCTGTGCTTCCCCGACAAGCGCCTGATCGCGCTCTGCCGCGAGCTGACCCTGCATACGCCCGGCTACCGCCTCGAGGCGCTTCCCCCGGACCAGATCGCCCGCGTGCTCGCCGACGAGTACATCGCCGCCAAGGACGTCCGCCCGCATCTCGAGAGCGCCGTGCGGGAGACTCTTCGCGACCCCGCGCTGGAAGGGCGCGAAGTGACCGCGGCAGACCTCGGCCAGCTCCTCGACCTGGTCGTGGCGGGCGATCCGCTGCAGCACCT
>DATFUN010000491.1:0-2195 GCA_035260805.1 Myxococcales bacterium
TTTGCGCGAAACGCTCCACTCGCAGCGCTCGCCGAGCTGGCCAGGGCAGGGACGGCGGCCACGGCCCCGAGATGGCACCTCCCTTGCGAATACAAGGCGCTGCGGCGGGTGTTTGACAACGGGTGCTCGCCGTGGTTTCCCGGGCGACCCGAGGAGATTCGTGGCGGAAACTACCCTACCCAGCGCTCCCGGCCACTTGCGGCTCTCGCCCGCGTGGCTCCTGTTCGCGGCGCTCGCGCTGGCCATCCCGGTGGCTCCCTTCTTGCTGCATCGGCGTCCGCCGGCGCTCCCCGACCTGGGCGAGCTCCCCGCGTTCTCCCTGACCGATCAGCGCGGCCGCTCGTTCGGACGGGATGACCTGCGCGGCAAGGTGTGGGTCGCGGATTTCATCTTCACCAGCTGCTCCGACGCTTGCCCGCGGCTGACGCAGAGGATGCGCTCGCTGCAGGACCGCCTCGATCCGCACGAGGGCGTGGGCCTCGTCTCGATCAGCGTGGACCCGGACCGGGACACTCCGCAGAAGCTGCGCGAGTACGGGCAGATGTACGGCGCCCGCGACGATCAATGGCGGTTCATGACCGGGTCTTCCAGCGAGGTGGAACGCACCGTGGTGAAAGGCTTCAAGATGGCGATGGCCAAGGTTCCGCTTGCCGCCGGCGCACAGGACAACCAGGACGAGCCGCGCGCGCAGGCTTTCGACATCATGCACGGCGAACGGCTGGTGCTGGTCGATTCCTCCGCTCGCATCCGCGGCTACTATCCCGCGGACGATTCGGGCCTGGTTGCGATCCTGCGCGCAGCCCGGGCGTTGGCCGCCCGATGACGCTCGCCGAATTCCTTCCGTCCTGGAACGCCGCGATGAACGCCGTCTCGGCCTCCGCGCTGATCGCGGGATGGTCTGCGATCCGGCGCGGGAACCGCGAGCTGCACTGGAAGCTGATGGCCGCCGCGTTCACGGCCTCGACCCTCTTCCTCATCGGTTACCTGACCCGCTTCGCGCTGACCGGCGTGCACCGTTTTCCGCTCGAAGGCCCGGTGCGCACCTTCTATTACCTGCTGCTCGGCAGCCACACCATCCTGGCGGTGGTGTCGCTTCCGTTCATCCTGCGGACGATGTGGCTGTCGGCGGTCAAGCGCTCGTTCGCCCGGCACAAGACCATCGCCGTCTGGACCTTCCCGATGTGGGCCTACGTCTCGGTCACCGGCGTCATCGTCTACGTGATGCTGTACCACCTGCCCCGCTGGATGGCCTGACTGCGACCGATCGTCGCAGGTTGCCTGCCCCGCCGAGCGCCGGCATGCTACAGGTGAGCGTATGGCGTACCGGATCATCGAGACGTGCATCGGCTGCACGGCGTGCGTGAAGCGCTGCCCGACCGACGCGATCACCGGCGACCGGAAGGGGCTGCACATCATCTCGCCGGAGCTGTGCATCGACTGCGGCGCCTGCGGCCCGGTCTGCCCGGTCGACGCCATCCTCGACCAGTACGGCAACGTGCAGCGCCTGCTCAAGAAGAACGAGCGGCCCATCGCCTTCGTGTACGAGCAGAGCTGCACGGGCTGCGAGAAGTGCGTCGAGCGTTGTCCGTTCGAGGCGCTGGAGATGGTCCCGGTGAGCGATCCGTCCAGCTTCCTGGGGATCGTTTCTGTCATCGAGAAGAACTGCACCGGCTGCCGCGAGTGCGAGAAGGCCTGTCCCTACGACGCCATCTTCATCTATCGCAAGGACCAGGTACCGGACTGGCTGAAGAGCTCCCGCGTCGAGCGCGCCGCCTGACCTGTCCCGGTCCCCCGCGAAAAAAAATAATTTTTTTTTGCGGCGAGGGGTTCCCTGCCCCTTTCCCCGGCTAGAACGAACGGCCGCCCTCTCGGCGGCCGGGTGGGAAACGCCTTTCCCGTTGTCCGTCGCGCTACGCAGCCCAAAGTTGAGCGGTGAACGCAGGAGGTCCCGTGCGCCCGCTCACCGTCTTCGCGATCGTCCTCGCGCTTTGCGCCGCTTGCGGCGGCAGCACCCCGCCCGCCGGCAACGTCGGCAGCGGCCAGCCCGCGCTGCACATCACGACTACCGGCGACGGCCTCGTCCGGGGCACCGGGTCCGACTGCCGCGGCAACTGCACCGTCAATCCCGCGGCGGGCGCGCAGCTGCTGCTCGAGGCGGTTCCCGACCCCGGCGCGACCTTCGCCGGCTGGTCAGG
>DATFUN010000492.1:0-8386 GCA_035260805.1 Myxococcales bacterium
CCGTGTCGCACGTGCACTTCCCTCGCATCATCGGTCTGCTCAAGGGCTCGGCGGCCATCCTCGCCGGCGCCATCGCGGGCCGGTCGGTGGTGGTGGCGGCGTTGCCGCACCGCCCCTGGCACGGCGTGCTCATCGCAGTCCTGATCATAGGGATGGCCGCGCTGCTTCCGCGCATCGGGCTGACAGCCGCATTGTACACCGCCATGGCCCTGGGCCTTGCCTTGGGCGGCGGGTTCCTCTAGCAAGGATCCAGAGTGCCGGACGAGCGGGCCGAAAAGGACCTCCTGGTGCGGAACAAGATGGGCCTGCATGCGCGGCCCGCGGCGCTCATCGTCCAGACGGCGAACCGGTTCCCCTGCGACGTGGCGCTGGTCAAGGACGGCCAGGAGGTGAACGGCAAGAGCATCATGGGAGTCCTGATGCTCGCTGCCGCCAAGGGCGCAACCATCACCGTCCGCGCGGAAGGCGATCAGGCAGGCGCATGCGCGGCCGCCATCGCCGATCTCTTCGACAAGGGATTCAACGAAGCGATCTAGGCGCCGGTCCAGTCCCGCGGCTCGATGCGCTGACGCTCTTGGGGGGTCGAGGGGGGAGCGAGCCTAGCGAGCTCCCCCTTGTAGAGGCGCCGAAGGCGCCGGATCGAAGAGCGTCTCACAACGGCGTCGACCTCGGTGATTGAGGATTAGTGGGTTGGGGGCAATATCGTCGGGCCGTCGCGTCCGGCCCGCTGCTCCAGCGCTTCCGGGTCGAGCTCGCCGCTCGTCGTCGATGTGCGTCCCAGCGCCCGATCCCGGTCACCGGCGGTGGATCCGGGACGCCCGAGCCCGCGCCGCGAGGCGTGCGTGGCACCCACTCCCGCGCCGAGCAGCGCGCCGAGCAGCGACAGGAACGCGGCGGCGGCGCCTCCTCCGGCGGTGCGCGCAGCCGTGCTCTGCGCCTGGTCGAGCCGCGCGCGGTCACGCTGGTTCATGCGGACGTTCCCGTTCGCGTCGGTTCGCGCCGAGGTGCGCGGTGGATTTTCGGCCGCCGTCCGGGCCGCGGTGCTGCCGGCGCCCATCGCCAGCAGCGCGCCGGCGATCATCGAGAGCCCCCAGGAAACGGCGGCGTGCAGCGCGGCCTCGCGTTTGCGCCGCTCTCCCGCGATGCGGACGACGAAGTACGCGCCGACGATCGAGCAGAGCACCAGCGCCAGGAGACCCCAGATGGCGGACCCGACGTCGACGCCGGATGCAGGCCGTGCCGAATACGGCTCGATGGCGGCGAGCCCGATGGTGAGGCCCAGCAGCGAGAGGAAGAACAGCAGCCCCCAGCCGATGACGCCGCCGCCGAAGATGGCCCACCAGTGCAAGTGCATCGGGCGGTCGCGCAGGTCGCGATCCTCGCCGGCGCCGGAAGGGTACGTGGGATCGAACCTCGCCATCTCCTGCTCCTCGAACCGCGTGCAGACCCGTCCGCGGTCGTTTCGGTTGATTTTCAAGGTGCGGGGGAGCGCGCCGTAGGACAAGCCCGGGCGTCCGCGCGGCCGGTCGAGAGGACGCGCGGCGGACGCGTTGCGGGGCGCTTCACCGCTCTTGGTGCCGCAGCAGCCGCTCCAGGTTGGCGCGGTGGCGCACCAGCACGATTGCGGCGATGGCGAGAAGGCCGGCGATGCTCCAGCGCGGCCCCGTGACGGCCGCGACCAGGAGCGCGACGGCAACCCCGGCGAGCGAACCGATGCTCGAGATCCGCAGCAGCTTGTAGAGGAGGACCCAGACCGCGGCGCCGCAGGCTGCGGCCGGCGGCGCCAGCGCGAGCGCCACGCCCAGGCCCGTCGCAACGCCCTTGCCGCCGCGGAAGTGCAGCCACACCGGCCAGCAGTGGCCGACCACCGCGGCGACGCCGCAGGCGGCCGCCGCCCACGGCTCCACGAAAGCGCGCGCGGCGAACATCGCCGGAAGGAACCCCTTGAGTGCGTCGAGGAGCAGGGTCGCGATCGCGGCGCCGCGACCCGCCGCGCGGGCCACGTTGGTCGCCCCGATGTTCCCCGATCCGACGGATCGCACGTCCTTGCCGGACGCGAGGCGCGTCACGAGCAGGCCGAAGGGCACCGAACCGGCCAGGTACGACGCGAGCAGCGCAACGGCGATCACGGCGCGCCGTGCAGTACCAGGAACAGCCAGTTCCCTGCCAGCAAGGCGATGGCAAAGAACC
The DNA here is from genome assembly GCA_035260805.1 of Myxococcales bacterium. Lineage (GTDB taxonomy): Bacteria > Myxococcota > Myxococcia > Myxococcales > 40CM-4-68-19 > VBKO01. The sequence continues at coordinate 2,191 of DATFUN010000492.1, forward strand.
GCACGCGGGCGGTCACCGCGAAGCTGGCCGGCGCATGGCGAAGGCCGCACAGGCGGAGGGCGGTCCATGCCGCGTGCACTGCGCAGGCGACGGCCAGGAGCGCGCCCAGCGGGCTTGCCAGGAACGCGTCCGTCAGACGCAGGCGCGCCACCGCCGCGAACGCGTGGGTTGCGCCGCACGCGAGGCACGGCAAGGAGGTCGCGGCGCGGAAGGGGCACGCGAACAGCGAGAGCGGCGGCGCATCGAGGGGAAGCACCGCGGCGGCGACCAGCAGCGAGAATCCGGTGGCGGCGAGCCCGAGCGCATGGACGGAGGGAGAGCCGGCGCGGACGACGCACTTCACTGCGCGACCCCGCGCAGGGCGAAACCGGCCAGCACGGTCAGGGCGCACGCGGCGCAGCAGAGGAGCGCGTACGGCGCGAGCGCCACCGCCGCCGCGCGGCCGGCGGCAATCCGATGCGTTTCTTTGATGCCCACGGCGGTGAGCACGGCAGTCCAGACCAGGCCGACCGGCGCGCCGCAGCCGGGCACCGCGGCGAGCAAGAGCGGCGTCGAGGCATAGGCGCAGGCGGCGAAGGTGGCGGCGAAACCGCGCTTGGCCTGGCCCAGCAAGAGCGCTGCTGCGTGGCTGACCGCGGCGTTCGCGTAGAGCCCGACCAGCACCAGGAGCGGCGTGAGCACCGCGACGAGCAGCAGGGCGCGCGCTGAATTGTCATATCCTGCCCCCGCCATCCGCTGCAGCAGCGGCCCGAACGGTCCGCTCGCGCCGAGCCTCTCCATCAAGTGCTGCGTCCACGGCCGGACCAGGAAGCGATCCAGCGTCTGCCCGACGAACCAGGGAACGCCCGCAGTGAGCACCGCGAAGCCCGCCTGGGCGGCTCCGCGGTCCAGCCGCGCCGAGCGGAAGAGCCGGCCCGGCTCGAACAGCGCTTGAACGACCGTCTCCCACCACCCCCGCCAGAACCCGAGCTCGGCGCGGCGCTCCCACGGCGTCCCTTGCTCCGAAGGCGCCTCTACCGCCGGCGAAAAGCCCGGCTGCGTGGTGGATGGTACGGCGGCTTCCGGGACGATCAGCGGTTTCCGGCAGGACGGGCAGTCCTGTGGACCTGCGCGCTCGGTCGAAAACGTCTCGCGACAGCTCGGACAACGGACGAGCACGGGGCCTTCTAGCACGCCGGACGGGGGGCGGGCGGCCCTCCGCCCGGGAGGGTTCCGCTTTGCAGGTGCGATGCCTACCTAGACTTCTCGCCCGGCAAACCGAGCCGGTGCGACGAAGGCGGCGCCCCCCGCACCCAGTCCGTGCGCCGCCGACCACTCTGCCTGAGGAGGACACATGAAGGCTCATTTCGTCACGGCCCTCGGAGCCGCCGCGCTGCTGGCGGCATGCTCCGGGTCGAACAAGGAAACGCGCACTGCCTCGAACACCTCGTCCACGGGAACGGGAACGAGCACGGGAACGAGCACGCAGGGCTCCGTGGAGGGCACCCAGAGCGCTGCCGGTAGCCAGGGCCAGGTCGGGACGCAGGGCTCGACGAGCGGCATGCAAGGCTCGGCGAGCGCCTCCACCCCGAGCGGCAGCTCCGCCGGCTCGAGTGCGGGCACCGGCTCGTCGACGGACACCTCGTCGATGGGCAGCGACCGCAGCGGCCAGTCGAATCCCTCGTCGACGTACGGTCAGAACAACCCGAGCACCAGCTCGGACAGCTCGAGCACCAGCCCGGGCAGCAGCAGCGGCTCGACCTACGGCCAGAGCGGCACCGGTTCGAGCGGCTCGACCTCCGGGCAGAGCGGCACCGGTTCTTCGACCGGCAGCGGCTCGTACGGCAGCACCGGCTCGAGCGGGTCGACGTACGGCCAGAGCGGGACGGGCTCCAGCGGCTCGACCTACGGCCAGAGCGGCACCGGTTCTTCGACCGGCAGCGGCTCGTACGGCAGCTCGGGTTCGACGTCCGGCCAGAGCGGCAGCGCCCAGAGCGACACCTCGACCGGCACCTCCAGCTCGCGCGGCTCGATGGACCGCGGCTCTTCGGCTGGCAGCATGGCCAATCTCAAGTCGGCGGTCGGGCGCGTCTCGAAAGTCGACCCGGACAACAAGAGCGTCGTGATCAGCTCTCGCCAGGGCGACCGCATCACCTTGACCGTCGACGACAACACCCAGATCGTCGACAGCAGCGGGTCTGCCTCCAGCGACCTCTCCGCGATCCGCGAGGGTGCGCAGGTGCGCGCGAGCTTCGATCCGGCCTCCAATCGCGCCGAGAAGATCGAGGTCATGGGCAAGTCGGGCAAGAAGGGAATGCACAAGAAGAGCGCGTCCGGCGACACCACGACCGAGGGCACCATGAAGGGCAAGGCGCCCAACGCGAACGACGCGAAGCAACCGCCGCAGGACACGACGGGCGCCGCTTCGAACCCGAAGTAGCAGCCGGTTCGCACGGCACGGCGCGGAGCGCCGGGTCCCTTTTCGGGGCCTGGCGCTCGCGTTTTTCGGGGTAGTTTGCGCCCGTGCTGAGACTCCTTGCCGGCGCGGCCGCGATCGCCTTCGGGCTGCTCTTCTCGCGCAGGTACGAGCAGGTCGACCTGTGGCGGTTCGCGATCTGCTGGTGGGGCGTGCTGCTCGCCGTGGACGGCGCAGTGCGGCTGCGCCACGCGACCTCCCCGCTGTCCCGCCCGCGAGATCTCCTCGCCTGCGCGGCGGGGAGCGTGCTTTTCTGGGACCTGTTCGAGCTGCTCGATCTGCGGCTGCACGACTGGTGGTACGTGGGGGCGGCGCGCACTCGCCTGGGCAGCGCCGCGTTCAGCGCGATCTGCTTCGCGACGGTGCTCCCGGCCGTCCGGCTCGGCCTGGCGCTGATCTCGCCCCGGCCCGACGCGGGCACGGGCATCGCGCAGCCCTCCCCGCGCGCCGCGCGCATCCTCTTCGCGCTATTCGCCGCGTCTCTCGCCCTGGTGCTCGCTTTTCCGACGGTGGCCTTCCCGCTCGCCTGGCTCTTGCTGTGGTTCCTGTTCGAGGCGGGGCTCTTGCGCCGCGGCGATCAGGAGCCGCGGCTCCTCAGCCCGCTGCAGGCCTGGCGCGCCGGGGACCGCCGGGTGCTCCTGCGCCTGCTCGCCCTGGCGCTGCCGCTGGGGTTTCTCTGGGAGGGCCTCAATTCCGGGGCGGCGCGCGGGTGGGTCTACACCGTCCCGCATTTCGAATCGCCCAAGCTGTTCGAGATGCCGCTCCCCGGCTACCTGGGATACTTCCCCTTCCTGCTCGAGTGCGGCGCGGCCCTCGCGCTCATCGACCGCGTCGCGCCCCGGCTGCGCGGCGCGCGCGCCGGGGTCATGCTCCTCGCCATCGCCGGGTTCCACTGGCAAGCGGACGGGTTCGGACGGCGGGCGACGTCCATCTCCGTCGCCCCCCGCATGACGGACGCACGGTCGCTGCCGCCGAGCGATCTCGAGTGGCTCGAGCGGGTCGGGCTGCGCACCCCGCTCGACGTGCTGCGCGCCGGAGGGCCGGTGCCGGCGCGGATCCGCGACCTGGCCGAAGTGGCGCAGGTCGCCCACCTCGGCCTCGCCTGGGCGGAGCGCCTCCTGCACGCAGGTGTGCGCACCCGCGCGATGCTGGGTTCGGCCGACCCGGCCCTCCTGTCCGAGCGGCTCGCCTCCGTCGGGGAGAAGCCGCCCGATCCCGCCTTGGTCCGGCTGTGGGTGCGCGAGGCACGAAAGTCGCGGTAAACAAGGTCCGTGCCCCGCACCACGCCTTCCCGCGGTTTCCTCGCGCGCGAGCAGCACCGCGTCCTGCTCACCATCCACGCGCTGGTGATGATCTCCGGCCTGCTCGTCTGCGCCCTGCTCAACCGGCGGCTCACCCCCGACCGCCTGTGGGTGCAGTGGGTCGCCCTGGCCTGGGGGACGCTGTTCCTCCTGCACCTGTGGATCTTCTCCCGCGGCACGCTGGCCACCATGGGCGGCCGGCGGCCCTCCGCCAAATGGCCGTCCTCGCCACCCTGAAGAGAGATCGGCTCGGCGAGTGGGCCACGCTCCCCGAGTACCTGGCCGATCTGCGGCGGCGGGAGACCAACTCGGTCGCCGCGCTCGCCGTCCTCCTGTCCGCGCCCGCGGACGAGCAGCGCGAGATCGCGCAGGGGAGCGGGCTTCTGGTGCTGATCGAGATCGCGTCCGATCTGCGCCTGCCCAAGGGCTCGCGGCTGGCCGCCGCCCGCTGCGCGATCGAGGGGGGCGCTTCCGAAGACGCGCTGGGCGCGTTGTTCATCGGAGCGGGCGATCTCGCCACCGATCCACGGCTCGGCGCGACGGCGAAGAAGCTGGTCGAGTCCGGCCTGCCGGCTGCGCTGGCCCGGCGCGCGGGCGCGGAGGTTTCGCTCGAGGCCGGCGCGTTCGCGCGGGCGGCGCACGCCTCCGCCTCGGTGGTGGGCCAGGCGCGCCTGGGCGAGCTCGTCGCCTCGGCCCCGCGCGGACACGCCGGCGTGGCCGCGGCGCTGTTCTCGCTGGGGACGGCCGAATTGGCACCCGCGGAGCGCGAGAGCTGGGCGAAGTTGCTGCTGCAGATCTGCGCGGCGAACCGGAGCGCGCCCGCCGCGGCGAAACGCCTCGGGCTCCTGCCGCCGTGGCCCCCAGCCCTTCCCGACGCATTTGCCCCGCTGGTGCAGGACGCCGAGAGGGCGGCGGCGAACGTGACTGCCGCGGACGCCTCCACCGCCCCGCCCAGGACGGCCTCCCGCGCTTCCGCGTCCCCGCGCGCGTCGGGCCGGGTCGGCTCCCCTCTTCCGGGACGGCAGGCGCCGAAGGCGTCGGCGCACGCAGCCGGCCCTCCCTCCGCCGCCGAGGCATCGCCGCCCGCCCCGCCGCGATCGGGACCTGTGGAGATCGGCAGGAAGGTCGTCGCGCCGATCAAGCCATCGCTGTTCCGGCGGCCGCTCGGCACCGTGGTCGAAGGGCCGGTGAAGCTGCCGCCCAGGCCCATGCCGCCCGTCGCCGGGCGCGCACCGCCCTCGGGCGTGGAGCATCCTTCCTTCTTGCCGGATCCGCTCCTTCCGGCCGTGCCGGAAGCGCGGCGCCTCCGACGTGCGGCCGTGGCCGCGGGCCCGTTCGCCCACAGGCTCAAGTCCCTGTTCGACGACCGGCCCGAGGCGGTCGAACGGCTGTGCGCCGCGATGGAGGCGCGCGCCGCGGTCCATGGCCTGCCCGCGGCGCTCGAGGAGCTCGGCCGTGAGCTGTCGTTGCCACGCTGGAAAGGTGTGCGCGCGCCGGCGGGGCAGCTCGAGCGGCTCGCTGCGGCCGTCCGAGCGCAGCCGGAACCCTGGAGGGCCGCCGCGGTGCTCCTCCTCGGCCGGCTGCGCGTCTAGGACATTTCGTCCTCCGTTCTTTTTCTTGTGGCCGGATGGGCCCCGGGCGAGTCTCCCCCCGATGGTGACGCGCAACGTCGAAAGGTTTGCCACCCCGGTCCTAAGGGTGTTAAAGGGCCGCCTTTCAAGTCCGCAGCGGCATCCGGACCTGGAGTGCTCTGCATGAAGATCGCTCTGAGCCCGCTCGAAAAATTTCGCGCGGGGGCGAAGTTCGTCGACTGCACCTTGAGCAAGCGGCCGCTCACCGTCAGCATCGAGGTGACCAAGCGCTGCAACGCGCGATGCGACTTCTGCGACTACTGGAAGATCACCGATCGCGACGAGCTCACCGATTTCACCGACGTCGTCCGGCGCTTCGATCCCCTGGTGGTGGTGTTCACCGGCGGCGAGCCGATGCTGCGCCGCGACCTGGTGCCGATCGTGAAGTCGATCAAGGATCTCCCTGGTTTCCGGTACATGACGCTCCTCACCCACGGGGGCTTCCTCTCCGAGCAGAAGATCAAGGAGCTGGTCACCGCGGGCGTGAACCAGATCAACATCTCGATGAACTACCCGGACGCGCGGCAGGACAAGGAGCGCGGCATCCCGGGCCTCTTCGAGCGATTGGAGCGGACCGTTCCCAAGATGGTGCGCGAAGGCTACAGCGTCTTCACCTTCGCCTCGATGCTGATGGTGGACAACATGCACGACGCCGAGCCGCTCATCCGGCTGGCGCACTCGTGGGGCATCAACATCGCCTTCTCCGGCTACAACGATCTGAAGAACGGGAACCAGGCGCACTTCGTCTCCAAGGTGAAGATGGACGAGTTCCGCGCGGTCTGCCGCCGCATCGTCGAGCTCAAGCGCGA
>DATFUN010000493.1:0-7751 GCA_035260805.1 Myxococcales bacterium
TCGAGGTGCGGCAGCTCATCAAGTCGCTGGCCGGCAAGCACACCATCGTGCTCTCGACGCACATCCTGCCGGAGGTCACCGCCATCTGCCAGAAGGCGCTGATCATCTCGCAGGGCAAGGTGGTCGCCTACGACACCCTCGACAATCTCCAGCGCGCCCACGCCGGCGCGGCGACCGCCGACGGCCAGGCCGGCCCGATGCCGTCGCTCGAAGAGATCTTCCTCAAGCTGACCTCCGCGTGAGATGCCACTCCAAGAACACAGCGCCGCCCTATCGGCGGCGGCTGAGGTCCTCCCTATGAAAAACGCATTCGCCATCGCCAAGAAGGAGCTGAACATCTATTTCGCGACGCCCATCGCGTACGTGATGTTCACCCTGTTCGTCGTCATCGGGTCGTACTTCTTCCTCCGGCTCCTCGGCGCGTACGAGCAGGCCTCGCTCATGTACATGCGCTTCAACTCGCCGGAGATGATGAACCGCCTCAACTTCCAGGACGCCATCTTCCGCGCCCTGTTCGGCAACCTGGGCGTGATCCTCATCTTCGTGGTGCCGTTCCTCACCATGCGCCTTTTGGCCGAGGAGAAGAAGCAGAAGACGATCGAGCTGCTCTACTCGACCCCCATCACCCCGGGGCAGATCGTCTGGGGCAAGTACCTCGCGGCGCTCGCCATCCTGATCTGCACGCTGGCCTTCACCCTGCTGTACCCGGCGCTGGTGCAGATCGTGGCCAAGGACCCGAACGGCGTGGAGTGGCGCAGCATCTTCCTCGGATATGCCGGCCTGTTCCTCCTGGGCGCGGCATACATGGCGCTGGGGCTGTTCATCTCCAGCCTGACCGAGAGCCAGGTGGTGGCGGCGCTGATCACCTTCGTGGTGCTGCTGATGACCTGGATCATCGGCTGGACCTCGGCGGAGACGGAGGGCGCCACGCGCGAGCTGGTCACCTACCTGAGCTCGGTCTCCCATCTGGATTCCTTCAGCAAGGGCACCGTCGACTTGAAGGACGTCGTCTACTTCCTCTCGATCTGCGCGCTGGGCCTCTTCGCCACGCACCGCGCGGTCGAGGCGCATCGCTGGAGCTGAACGCCATGACCCTCAAGCAACAAGGCCAGGCCGCGGGCCTCTTCGGCGCGGTCACGCTGTTCAGCGCACTGTTCTGCTGGCTCTTCATCGCCGGCCGTTTCTCGCACCCGGCGGTGTGGATCCAGCTCGTCCTGGCGGTCGGGGCGATCGCCATCTACCTCATGACCAACCTCGATTCGGTGGGGACCAAACTCACCGGCCGCGGCACCTTCTACGGAGCGCTCAGCGCGGCCACCGCCGCGATCGTGATCCTCGCCCTGGGCGGGCTCAACTACATCGCGGTGAAGAAGCCGAAGACGTGGGACCTGACCAAGGAGAAGATCTACACGCTCTCCGACCAGACGGTGGTGCTGCTGCGGGGTCTCAAGAACGAGGTGCGCGTGATCGCCTTCTACGCGCCCAACGAGCCGGAGTTCGGCGAGCTGGAGCAGCGCCTGCGGCAGTACCGGCAGCGGACCGACAAGCTGAAGGTCGAGATGCTCGACCCGACCAAGCACGTCAAGGAGGTGAAGGAGTTCAACATCTCCCAAGGCGGCCCGAGGGTGATCGTCAAGGCGGGAGGGAAGGAGTCCCGCGCCAAGGACGTAGGCGAGGAGTCGCTGACCAACGCCATCGCCGAGGTCACGCGCGGAGCCAGCAAGAAGATCTACTTCAGCAAGGGACACGGCGAGCACGCCACCTCTGACGCCACCGAGCGCGGCATGAAGCTCTGGGTCGACGGGCTCAAGTCGGAGGGCTACCAGATCGGCGAGATCGAGCTCGCCGCCACCAAGACCATGCCGGAGGATGCCCAGGCGCTGGTCATCGCGGGCCCGGTCGCCTCGCTCACCGACGGCGAAGCCAAGCTGGTGCAGGAGTGGGTGGACAAGGGCGGGAAGCTCATCGCCATGATCGACCCGAGCATCCACTCGGGCCTGGAGAAGGCGTTCGCGGCCTGGGGTTTCAAGCTCGGCGACGACGAGGTGATCGACACCGAATCGCAGCAGGCCGAGTTCGCCATCGCGCAGGAGTACGCGGACCACCCCATCACCAACCCGCGCAGCTCGCCGTTCCAGGTGGCGAGCATCTTCCCGCTCGCGCGCAGCGTCTCGAAGCTGAAGGACGCGCCGGCGGGCTGGACCGTGACCGAGCTGGCGAGGACGGGCGCCCGGTCGTGGGGCGAGACGGATCCAATCCGCGACGGACGGGTGGAGTACACGCCAGGCAAGGACCTGAAGGGGCCCGTGCCGTTGGCGGTGGCGGCGAGCCACGGCTCGGGCGACAGGGAATCCCGCGTGGTGGTGATCGGCAATTCCAACTTCGCGGCGAACGGCTTCTACCAGCTGCGCGGCAACCGCGATTTCGCGCTGAACGCGGCGAGCTGGGTGGCGCACGAGGAGGCGAAGATCTCCATCCGCCCGAAGAGCCGCAGCGGCAACCATCTGTTCCTCACGGCGGAGCAGAAGAACCGGATGACGCTCTTCGCCTTCGACCTGCTGCCGTTCTCGCTGCTCTTCGCGGGCCTGCTCGTCTGGCAGACCCGCAAGGCCCGGTAGACGCGCCATGAAGCAGACCACCAAGTCGCTGGTGACGACGCTCGGCGTCCTCCTCGCGGCGGCCGCGATCGGCGGCGCGGCGCTGTGGGTCACGCGCGACACCCAGAAGAAGGCGGAGCAGAAGGACAAGTCGGCGAAGCTGTTCGACGGGCTGGACAAGGCCAAGGTCCGGCAGGTCAAGCTGGTGAACGGCGGCAAGCTGGTCGCGCTGGTCACGCGCGCGGACGCCACGGCGCCCTGGAAGATCGCCGAGCCGGTGGCGGCGGAGGCCGATGGGTCCACGGTGGACGCGCTGGTGAACGGCGTCGCCGACTTCAAGCAGAAGAGCGACCTGGGCGAGGTCGATCCCGCGCAGTACGGACTCGACCGGCCCGTCATCGCCGTCTCGGTGAAGACCGAGGACGGCAAGGAGAGCGCCCTCGAGATCGGCGAGACCAACCCGTTCGACTCGAGCATCTACGTGCGCAAGTCCGGCGAGAGGACGGTCCGTCTGGCCGACGGCTTCTCGAAGGCGCCCTTCGAGAAGCAGCTCCTCGATCTGCGCGACAAGCGCGTGCTCCGCCTGGAGGACGGCGCCGAGGTGCGCCGCGTCGAGGTGGCCGGCACGAGCCCCGCGTACACGCTGGAGAAGGACGGCTCCTCGTGGAAGATGGCGGCGCCGCAGAAGGACGCAGCGGATACGGCGACCGCCGACCGGGTCGCCACGGCCCTCAAGTCGCTGCGCGCGACGGCCATCGCGGCCGAGAGCGCCGAGGGCGCCGCGCTCAAGCAGTACGGGCTGTCGCCGGCGAAGATCACCGTGCAGGTCACGGTCGCGGCCGGGAAGGACAGCTCCCGCAGGACGCTCCGGCTCGGCCAACCTGCGCCGCAGAAGGGCTCGGCGGCGGTGAAGACGTATGCGAAGCGGGACGACGCGCCCACCGTGTTCGAGGTGGATCAGCAGATCGTGAAAGATCTCAACAAGGACCTGTTCGACCTGCAGGACAAGGCGCTGGTGCGCGCCAATCGGGAGGACGTGCGCAAGATCGTCCTCGAGCAGCCGGGCAGCCCGAAGGTGGTGGTCGAGCGCAAGAAGGAGCAGCCGAAGGACGGCGGCTTCGCGGACGAGACCTTCAGCGTGCTGGAGCCAAAACAGGGTCCGGCGAAGAAGTGGAAGGTCTCCAGCGCGCTCTACTCGATCACCGGCCTGCGCGCGTCGGCGTTCGCCGCCAAGCCGGACCCGAAGGCCTTCGACCAGGCGCGCACTTTCACGCTGCTCGGGGAGGGCGACAAGGTCCTCGGCAAGGTCCGCATCGGCGGGCTCAACAAGGACGGCACGCGCCGCTACGTCTCGTCCGATACCCAGACCCGCGTCGCCGAAGTCGAGAAGGGCACCGTGGACGAGCTCCCCAAGTCCCTCGACGACCTCCTCGAACCCCCTCCCTCCTCCACCCCAGAGGCCGGCACGCCAACCCAGGCCGCGAAATAGGCCTAAAAACGTTTCACGCGAAGCGCGGAAGGTACGGAAGCGCGGAAGATCGAACTTGTTTCGGTGCGTGCACGGCTGCGTGAACCGCTTTTTTCATGGACCGTGGCGGGATTTGCCGCTATCTAGCTGGGCTCGCTGGAGGGTTTGAATGGCTCGCGTCACCGTCGAAGATTGCCTGCCGCTGGTCGACAACCGGTTTGCCTTGGTGCTCCTCGGCACCAAGCGAGCGCGGCAGTTGATGGCGGGCGCGCGGCCGCTCCTCGAGGCGAAGGACAAGCCCCCGGTGCTCGCGTTGCGCGAGATCGCCACCGGGAAGGTCCGGTTCGACCGCAGCGTGCGCGCGGCGCTCGAGGGCAAGTTCGACGCCGAGAAGGTCCCGCAGACCGCGCGCAAGTAGTTCCCTCGTCAGCAATTCGCTAGCTCGCTGTCCCCGTCGACGGCTGCGGCTCGCCTGCGCCGTTGCCTTGGCTACGCTCGCCTGCTCGGCTAATTGACAAGCTTTCCCTTGCCCGATTAGGGTCCGCTCCGCGATGCCCCCGCTCGCAGCGAACCCTGGGAGGCCGTCGGCCTCCCCAAACCAGGACAAGGCAAATGACGAGCATTCGACGAGCGGCGGTCATTTTGACCGCATTGGCGGCGGCATGCGGAGGCAGTGAGGATCGCTCCATGGGGGCGAGAGCCGTCGGCGATTCCGATGTGCGGGCGCCGGGCGGTGTGGAGGTCTCGCCCGCGACCCACCACGACGTCTCAGGGCCCCTCCGCGATGCGGCTGTGACGCCGGCCGGTGCGCCGACGTTCAAGGAGCACAAGTTGCACCCGCTGCCGCAGGCGTCCGCCACCCCCACCGGCGATCCTGCTCTTCAGGCCAGCGTCGGTCCTTTGATCGCCGTCACCGCGGGACTGAACTTCGCAGGAGTGGGGAACGGCGACTACGGATTCACTCCCAACGCCGCCCCGCCCGACACCAACGGCGCGGTGGGCGCGACGCAATACGTGCAATGGGTGAACGAATCGTTCGCCGTCTTCGACAAGGCCACGGGCGCGATCGCCGCCGGCTTTCCCAAGCCCGGCAACGCGCTCTGGGCCGGGTTCGGCGGCGGATGCGCGGCCAACAACGACGGCGACCCGCTCGTCCAGTACGACCAGATCGCGAACCGCTGGGTGTTGTCCCAGTTCTCGGTGACCACCACGCCGTACCTGCAGTGCGTGGCGGTGTCGACCAGCTCCGACGCGACCGGCACCTACAACCGCTACGCGTTCAGCTACGGCACCACGCAATTCCCCGACTACCCCAAGATGGGCATCTGGCCGGACGCCTATTACGAGACCTTCAACATCTTCAACAACGGAACCACGTTCGCCGGCTCGAAGCTGTGCGCCTACGACCGGACCGCCATGCTGGCCGGCGCTCCCGCGACGCAGGAGTGCTTCCAGCTCACCAACGCCTTCGGCGGCGTCCTGCCCTCGGACATGGACGGCTCGACGCTTCCCGCGGCCGGCGCTCCGAACGTGATGCTGAACTTCGGGAGCAACTCGCTCAACGCGTGGAGGTTCCACGCCGACTTCGCCACCCCGGCGAACGCCACGCTCACCGGCCCCACCAGCATCCCGGTGGCAGCGTTCGCGGCGGCCTGCGGCGGGGGCGCCTGCATCCCCCAGCCGAACACCAGCCAGAAGCTCGACTCGCTCGGAGACCGGCTCATGTTCCGGCTTGCCTACCGCAACCGGGCGGGGCAGGAGTCGTGGGTGGTGAACCATTCCGTGAATGCCGGCGGGACGAAGCGCGCGCCGATCGTGGGCGTCCGCTGGTACGAGCTGAGGGGGCTGAGCTCGACGCCCCAGGTGTTCCAGCAGGGCACCTACGCGCCTGATTCCACCAGCCGGTGGATGGGCAGCATCGCCATGGACAAGGTGGGCAACATCGCCGTGGGATACAGCGCATCCAGCGGCACCGAGTTCCCGTCGATCCGCTTCACCGGCCGTGTGCCCTCGGATCCGCTCGGGACCCTCCAGGCGGAGAACATCATCCAGACGGGCGGGGGGTCGCAGCTCACCAACCTGAACCGGTGGGGCGACTACAGCGCCATGCAGATCGACCCGGTCGACGACTGCACGTTCTTCTTCACCACCGAGTACCTGAAGGCGTCCGGCACCTTCAACTGGAGCACGCGCATCGCGAGCTTCAAGCTGCCTGGCTGCCAGTAGGCGCGCACCGGCGTGGGCCGCTGCTCAGGCGGCCCACGCCACCTGTCCCTGCGCGAAGGCGGAGAGCTTCTCTCCGCCGCCCAGCCGGTACAGCCGCCGCACTTCCCGCAGCAGGCCGTCCAGCCGTCCCTGCAAGACGTACCGCGCCTCGAGCGCGCGGGCGCATGCCGCCGCGAGGGCCCCGGCCACCCGGTAGCGCTCCTGCTCGTCCGCCGAAAGCCCGCTGCGCAGCGCGGCCCTCTCGAACAGCCGGTGCCGGAGCTGCGCGGACGCCCCCCGGCGCCCGACCGCCCAGAGCTGCAGCAGGACGCAGAGGTACTTGTCCAGCTCGCCCTGCGCCTCGAGCTCGAGCTGCGAGACCGGCCGGCGGGCGCGCGCCCGGTGGAGCAGGTAGAGGAAGTGCGACACGCCCTCCGCTGCGGCGCAGAAGCCGCGCAGGCGCTCGTGCGACCAGGGCGCCTCCGCCCCGCGGGAGAGCTGCGCGAGGACCGTCTCCCCGAGGAACAGACCGACGTGCAGCTCGTCGCCGCTCTCGGACAAGAGCAGCGCCTCGTCCGCGCTGGCTTCCGGCGCCACTCGCTCGCGCACGGCGGCGCCGACCAGGTAGTCCCGCGCCTGCGCGGTCTCCTCGACTCCGTGCACCGACATGAGCAACCGCTGGAGCTGCGTGACCGCGTCGAGCGCGCTCACTGGACGAACCGCCCCTTGGCCCGGGCGAGGACGGCCGGCACGCCGTGCGCCGACAGCAGGGTCGCCACGCGAGGGCTGCCCGTCTTGATCCATTTCTCGTAGATGCGCAGCAGGCCGGCGTTGGAGGTCGCCAGCGTGCGCTCGCTCACCTCGTTCAATACCTCGACCAGCTGGGAGAACTTCGCCGCCAGCTCGTCCCAGACGGAGCGGTTCCCCCGGCCGTGGCGCGCGGCCACCTCGCCCAGGGCGTCGTAGGCGCGGCTGCCCATGGCGATGGCGTACTCCACGTCCACCAGGCTGGCCGAGAGCGACTCGGAGAACATCCCGGAGACGAACAGGGAGGTGTCGCCCAGCCGGCGCAGGGCGCGCGCCCGGGCGGCGCCTTCCTCCTCCAGCGCCTCCTTGAACAGAAGCGCGAGCGGGCGGCGCTGGAGCGAGCCGTCCTCCTCGCGGACCAGGAGCGACTCGGTCTGCAGGAAGCCGGAGAGGAGGTTCGCCAGGTACAGCTCGGTCGCCTGCTGCACCCGGGCCCGCTGGTTCTCGATGGCCAGGGAGAGAAGCTCGCGGAAGAACTCGTGGATGGACTGGGCCGAAAGCACCTTCGGATCGGTCATCCACACCTCCCTTCGATCATCTTGCGACACGGTCGATCGGCCGGCAAGTTCGGCGCCCCCCCGCAAGCCCCTTGACAGCGCCTGTGCGGCGGTTACATTCGGCGCGCCTTGGCACTCTGGTGTGCCGAGTGCCAGCTCTCACAGCAAGGAGAAAAC
>DATFUN010000494.1:0-3588 GCA_035260805.1 Myxococcales bacterium
ATCGCGGCCCTGGTGCCGGATCGACGGCCGACCGAGCGCGCTCGGGTCCATTGGGAACGGGCGCTCCGCACCCAGAACGGGGGCGTCCGCGTTGAGCTCCTCGTGGCAGTTTAGCGCGTGCGGTTGCCCGGTTCGGTGCGGTAGAAGAGGGCGATGCTGTCCGTCATCATCCCCGTCTACAACGAGCGGCGCACCATCCGCGAAGTGATCCGGCGCGTGTGCGCGGTCGACCTCCCGAAGCAGATCGTCGTGGTCGACGACGCATCCACGGACGGGACCCGCCAGATCCTGGAAGCGCTCCAGAAGGATCCCGGCGAGCTCTTGCGGCCGTACCCGGACAATCGGCTCACCTTCGTCTTCCAGCCCCGGAACCGGGGCAAGGGCGCCGCGATCCGCGCGGGCATCCCGCACGCCGAACAGCCGATCACGCTCATCCAGGATGCCGACCTGGAGTACGACCCAGCCGACTACCCGCAGCTTCTCGAGCCGATCCTGAAGGGCCGCGCGGACGTGGTCTACGGGTCCCGCTTTTCCGGGACGCACCGGCGCGTGTTGTTCTTCTGGCACAGCGTGGGGAACCGGCTGCTCACACTCCTGTCCAACGTCTTCACCAACCTGAACCTCACCGACATGGAGACCGGCTACAAGGTCTTCCGCACCGAGGTGCTGAAGGGCATCCCGCTCCGCTCCGAACGGTTCGGCATCGAGCCGGAGATCACCGCCAAGGTGGCCAAGCTGGGGTGTCGGATCTACGAGGTCCCGATCGACTACCACGGCCGGACCTATGCCGAGGGGAAGAAGATCGGGCTCAAGGACGGTCTGCAGGCGCTCTACGTCATCCTCAAGTACTGGCTCGTCGAGGACCTGTACGACAAGAACACGGCGGGTGTCCGCACGCTGCGCATCATGGAAGGCGCGGGGCATTACAATTCGTGGCTGTTCCAGCAATGCGAACCTCATCTCGGCAACCGCGTGCTCGAGATGGGATCGGGCGTCGGAAACATCACCAGCTTCCTGCTCGATCGGGAGCGCGTCGTTGCGACGGACGTCGTGGAGGGCCACCTCCGCGAGCTCGAGCGGGAGTTCGGGAGCTTCCCCAACGTCCGCGTCGCCCGGCTGGATTTCAACGATCCCGCCGCGGTAGAGGCGATCGCGCGCGCTGAGGACGTCGACACGGTCCTCTCGATGAACGTGCTGGAGCACATCGAGAACGACCGGCGGGCGCTGCAGGGTTGTTTCGAGGTGCTCAGGCGCGGTGGGCGATTGGTCTTGCTCGTTCCCGCGCATCGCGCGCTCTACTCGGCCATCGACAGGAACATCGAGCACTTCCGCCGGTACGACCTGCGCCCGCTGCACAACATGGTCGAGGGGCTGGGGTTCCGCGTGGTGCAGGCGCGGCACGTGAACATGATCGGCGCCGTCGGCTGGTTCGTGAACGGACGCGTGCTCCGGCGCCAGCTGTTGCCCAGCCGGCAGCTCCGCATCTTCGACTTCGTCATCAAGCTGCTTGCGATCGAGAAATACTTCCGGCCGCGGTTCGGACTCTCGATCCTGCTCGTCGCCGAGAAGCCCGTCGAGACGGCGCCCCGCCTGGAAGCACAGGTAGGCGCGGAGCGGCCCGCGCTTCCACAGCCAGTGCGCTGACTGCGTCAGCCGCCGATGCGGATCATCGACCGCGCGTGCGCCGGTCCGGCGGCCTTCTGCGTCGCCTGGAGCACCGCGGCTGGAGCGTGCCCCGCCCGCTTGCTGCGCAGGCCCTCCTCGATGAGCCCGGCCAGATCCCCGTCGGTCGCCCCGGCGCGCAGCGGCGCGCGCAGGTCGATCTCCCCCTCGTCCAGCAGGCACCAGCGGAAGTGCCCGTCGGCGGTGAGCCGGGTCCGGTTGCAGGTGGCGCAGAACGGCTCGGTCATCGAGGAGATGATCCCGATCTGGCCCTGGAACGGCCGCCCGTCCTTCTCGAAGGCGTCGTACATCTGCGCGGTGCCGGCGCCGCCGTCGTTGAGGCCCCGAGGCTCCAGCCGGAGCTGCTCCTCCAGCCGGGCGCGGATGCTCGCGGCGGGGAACATCTGCAGCTCCTCGCCCCAGCCATTTCCCTCGAATGGCATATACTCGATGTACCGCATCTCGATGGGCAGCTCGCGGGCGAAGGCGCGGGCCAGGTCGACCAGCTCGTCGTCGTTCACGCCCTTCATCACCACCGCGTTCACCTTCACCTTGCGGAAACCGGCGCGCGCGGCGGCGTGGATGGCGGCGATGGTCTCCTCGCAGCCCTCGCGCCCGGTCACCCGTTGGAAGCGATCCGCGCGGAGCGTGTCGAGCGACAGGTTCACGGCGTCCATCCCCGCCTGCAGCAGCGCCGGGATGTGCTCGCGCAGCAGCAGCGCGTTGGAGGTCATCATCAGCCGCTCGAGCCCGTGCGCCTTCAGGGCCCCGATGCGCGCCACCAGGTCGTCGATGCCGCGGCGGACCAGCGGCTCGCCGCCGGTCAGACGGATCTTGCGTACGCCCAGCCGCACGAACAGCGTCGCCAGGCGCTCGATCTCCTCGAAGGAGAGCAGGTGGTCCTTGGGCAGGAGCTGGACGCCTTCCTCCGGCATGCAGTACCGGCAGCGCAGGTTGCAGCGCTCGGTCACCGAGATGCGCAGGTAGGTGTGGGCGCGGCCAAAGCGGTCGAACAGCCCGTGCGCACGCGCATCGCCGCGGAGCGTCAAGCCATAGGCGGCGGCCGTTTCCGCGTCCATGGGGACGGCGGCCGCGGACGGCATGACGGGCAGGCTCAGGCTGCGGGCGTCCACGACCCCGGTATATCGCCCGCCCGCCCCCGAGGAAAGGCATACGCCGCGTCAGCTAAGGCCGCTGCAGCGACCGCAGCAGGGCAGGGCGGTCGGTCTTGCCGGCCGCGTTCCGCGGCAGCTCGTCCACGATGGTGAACCTGCGCGGCACCTTGAACCCGGCCAGGCGCGCGCGGCAGTGCTCCCGCAGGTCGTCCACGGCGACCGGGCGCCGGAGGACCACGGCGGCGCAGCCGACCTGGCCAAGCTGCTCGTCGGGCCAGGGGAGAACCGCGCAGTCGGATACGTGTGGATGCGAGAGCACCGCCGCTTCCACCTCGGCCGGGTACACATTCTCGCCGCCGCTGACGATCAGGTCCGACCGGCGCGCATGGACCACCAGCCGGCCGCGATGGTCCAGCTCGCCCAGATCGCCCGTCTGGAACCATCCCGAGAGCGGCGGCTCGCCCAGGTAGCCGAGCATCATCGTGGGACCCCGCACTTCGATCGCTCCCTGCGAGACGCGCACCTCCACGCCGGGAAGCGGCCATCCGGCCGTCGCGCCATCCGCGTCACGGAGGCGCTCGGCGGTGACCTGCGAGGCGGCCTCGGTCAAGCCGTAGGTGTGCAGCGCGGGAAGGCCCGCCGCGCGCGCCCGCGCGAGCAGGGCGGCGGGAGCTGGGCCGCCTCCGACGAGCACCGCCCGTACCGTCCCGGGGAACCGATCGCGGACTTCGAGCAGCCGGATCAGCGTGGTTGCGACCAGGCTCGCGTGCGTTGCGCCGGAGCCGAGCGCCTCGGCGGTCGCAGCCGCGTC
>DATFUN010000495.1:0-4349 GCA_035260805.1 Myxococcales bacterium
AGGGAGAATCCATCTCCGGGGAGCATGACAACACCGCGAGCGCCGCCGCAAGCCGGTGGCGCGAGCTGTGGCGAGGTCGGGGCACCTGGGCATACGTAGCGCTCCTGGCGTCGGTGTCGCTCTGGTGCGCCTTCCTGCCGCTCGCGGACCACCTGGGCTACGAGCTGGCCGAGGTGGTGGCCCTGTGCGCCGGCCTGTGCGGCGCGGCCCCGGGCATCGCCGCCGCGCGCGCGGAGAGGGCGCGGGCGGACGCCGACGCGGCGCGCGCCATCGCCCCTGCCCTGCTCGCGGCAGTGGCGGCGCTCGCGGTGCCGCTCGCGATCATCCTGCTCAACGGGCTGCGCCGCCCGGCGTGCGATCCGCTGGCCGGGCTCGTGCTGTACCTCGCACTCGCCGTGCCCTCGGGCGTGCTCGCGGCCGCCCTGGGCACCGCCTGCGGATTCGCCGCGCCCGCGCGCGCCGGCTGGATCGTCGCCGCCGTCTTCGCGGGCACCCTGCTCGTCTCGCTCTCGCCGGTCGCGCGCGGGCCCCAGATCTTCGTCTTCCACCACCTGGGAGGCTGGTTCCCGGGACCCATCTACGACGAGGCGATCCGCCCCTCGCGCGCCCTGTGGATCTTCCGCGCTTCGACCTTGCTCTACGCGGGCGCCTGCGGCGGGGTTGCGCTCCTCGCGGGACCCGGCCGGAAGCGCACGGCCGGCCTGGCGGCGATCGCCGCCTGCGGCATCCCCGCCGCGTGGCTGTCGCTTCACGCGGAGCGGTTCCACTGGAAGGCCAGCGTGGCCGGGCTGGCCGCGGAGCTGGGCGGCTCGCAGCGGACGGAGCACCTGGCCCTGCACTTCCCCAGGGAGAAGCCCGAGGACGAGCGGCGGCTCCTGGCGCGCGACGCGGAAGTCTCCTGGCGCGCCGTGCGCGAGTTCGCCGGGCTCCCGCTGGAGGCTGCGGAGGTCCACGTCTTCCTCTACCGGAGCGCAGAGGAGAAACGCCGGCTGATCGGCGCAGCCGAGACGAGCTTCACCAAGCCCTGGCTGCGGCAGATCCACACCAACGACGCGCCCGCGCCGCATCCGATCCTCAGGCACGAGCTGGCGCACGCGGCATTCGCGGAGATCGCGCCCGGGCCGTTCGGCGTGCCGGGCGGGCCCTTGCCGGAGATGGCGCTGATCGAAGGATCCGCGGTCGCGGCGGACTGGCCTCCCGGAGAATTCACCGTCCACGAGGAAGCGCGCGCGCTGCGGGATCTGGGGCTCCTCCCCGATCTGCGCCGCCTGTTCGCGCCGGCGCGTTTCTATGGCGAGTCGGGACCGCGCGCGTACACGGCGGCGGGCTCCGCCGTCCGGTTCCTCTGGCAGTCGCGTGGGCCGGCCGCTTTCCGGGACGCGTACGCGCACGGCCTGCGCGACCTGGACGCGCTCGCCGCCGCATACGTCGCGTTCCTGGACACGGTCCCGTCCCAGCCACGCGCCGTTGCGTTGGCGCAGCAGCGCTTCGCGGCACCCGGGATCGTCCACCGGCCCTGCCCGCACGAGGTCGCCGAGCTGGAGCAGGAGGCGCAGCGCGCCGCCGACCCCGCCGCCGCGGTGCGGCTCTGGTCCCGTTGCGTGCAGCTCGAACCGGACGATCCGCGGCTGCTGCTGCAGCTCTGGCGCGCGCAGGTGCGGACGGGCGACGACGCCGGGGCGGCGGAAACGGAGCGCCGGGCGCTCGCGCATCCGAAGCTGTCCCAGCCGCTCCGCGCGGCGCTGCTCACCGGGTCCGGCGACGCTCACTGGCGCAAGGGCGAGGTCGCTGCGGCGCGGGCGCGCTACCAGGATGCGCGCGCGCTGGCGCAACCGGAGCCGCAGGAGCGCGCCCTGCTGGCGCGGCTGTGGGCGCTGGACGATCCGCGCCGCTGGCCGGCGCTGCGCCGGCTGCTCGCGGACGGGGACGCCGGGCCCGAGACGCTGCGCCTGCTCCACGAACTGGCTTCGCTCGAGCCTGCCGAGGGACTCCCGCCATACCTCGTCGCCAAGCAGTTGCAGAACCGGGCGGAGTGGGCCGGCTGCGCCAGCGCAGCCCGCGAATCGCTCTCGCGCAAGCTGCCGGCGGCGCTCTTCGAGCAGGAGGCATTGCGCATGCTCGGGCTCGCCTCCTGGCACCTGGGCGACACCGCCACCGCGCGCGACGCCTTTCTCCGCCTCGGCCGCAACGCCCCCCCAGGCCGCTCCC
The DNA here is from genome assembly GCA_035260805.1 of Myxococcales bacterium. Lineage (GTDB taxonomy): Bacteria > Myxococcota > Myxococcia > Myxococcales > 40CM-4-68-19 > VBKO01. The sequence continues at coordinate 2,209 of DATFUN010000495.1, forward strand.
TCGAATCCAATCGCTGGCTCCAGCTGATCGGCCAGTGAGTGGGGCCGCTGCCTGCAAAAAGACTGCAATTGCTTTGGCTCAGACGAATTCGATTTCGTGGGGTTTGCCGGCGAAGATCTCCTCCGAGCCGGCGTGGCGGACGGCGCGGATGGTGACCTCGAAGTACAGGCGCTCACCGGCCAGCGGGTGGTTCAGGTCCACCAGGACCGTGTCCTCCCGCACCTCGCGGACGGTGATCGGGTAGCTCTGGCCCCCGGCGGCGCGTGCGTACAGGCAGAGGCCGGGCTTCAAGTCGACGTCGATCGGAAAGAGCGCGCGCGGGAGCGTGATGACGTTGTCCTCCTTGCGTGCCCCGTAGGCGTCCTCGCAAGGGATGCTGAAGGCAGCCTGCTCGCCCTCGCGCAACCCTTCCAGCGCGTGCTCCAGCGCCGGCAGGATCTGGCCGCCGCCGTGCAGGTATTCGATGGGGTCCTTCCCTACGCTCGTTTCGACCACCTGGCCGCTTCCCAGGCGGACCAGATACTCCATTGAGACCACGCGCCCTTCCTCGATGCGCATGTCACCTCCACGGGAGGAACTTGGGCACGCGCCGGAGGGCGGGGAACCCGTCCGCGGTGCGCTCAGGCGGGCTGCGGAGCGCCGGGTCGCGCGAGGAGAAGCAGCGCGGCCACCGCCGCAAGCGCGGCGCCCAGCCCCAGGGCCGCCGCAGGCGAGAGATGGTCCCACACCTCGCCGGCGGTCACCGATGCGGCGAGCAGGCCAACCCCCGACACCAGGTTGTAGAGCCCCAGCGCACGCCCGCGGTTGCCCTGGGGCACGGACGAGGCGACGAGCGCGCGCTCGGTGCCCTCGGTCAGCCCGGCGACCAGGCCATAGGCGGCGAACAGCGCCCAGGCGTGCCAGGCGGCCGAAGCGAGAGCGAATCCGAGGTAGCAGACCGCGTACCAGGCCCAGCCCGCGGCGAGCGCGCCGCGGCGTCCCAGCCGATCTGCCAGGCGCCCCAGCGGCCAGGACGCAGCGGCGCGGACCACGTGGAGCACGGTCCACAGCGCCGGCAGGAGCGCCGTGGGGACGCCGAGGCCCTGCGCGCGCAAGAGCAGCAGCGCGTCGGTGGAGTTGCCGAGCGTGAACACGAAGATCGAGGCGAGCAGGTGCGCCGGGGGCCGGCGGCCCGGGACGCTCGCAGGCGGCGAAAAAAAATTATTTTTTTTCTGTGCCTGGGTCGGGGGCGAGACGAGGCCTTCGTCCGGAAGGGAAGCGGGAGCCTCTTTCACGGCGAAGAGCAGCGCCACGGCCAGCGCTCCCGGGATCGCTGCCAGCGCGAACACCAGCCGCAGCCGCCCCGGCCAGAGCAGCAGCAGCGCCGCCGCGACGAGCGGTCCGATCGCAGCGCCGAGGTGATCCATGCCGCGGTGGAACGAATACGCTTCGGCCAGGTGCTCCGGGTCGGTGCTGGCGGCGAGCAGCTTGTCCCGCGGCGAGGTCCGGATCCCCTTCCCGACCCGGTCCGCGCAGCGGACCGCGAGCACATGCCAGGGCGCCTGCGCGAGCGAAAGCAGCGGCCGCACCGCGGCCGGCAGCGTGTACCCCGCGACCGCCATCGGAAGCAGGCGCCGCACCCGGTCCGACCAGCGGCCCGACAAGTACTTGAAGAGGCTCGCCGTCGCCTCGGCGGCGCCTTCGATGATCCCCAGCGCCTCCGCCCCGCCACCGAGGGCAACCAGGAACGCCGGCAACAGCGGCACCACCATCTCGCTCGAGACGTCGGCGAGCAGCGAGACCAGGCCCAGCAGGAGGACGTTGCGCGAGACGCCGCGCAGGCCGGAGCGCATCAGAAGGCCTCCCGATGCGCCCTACTTGCCCGCGACGCGCGCGGGCACCGGCTCGAGCACGCGCAGCGGCGGGCGCGCGTCCGGCGGCGCCTCCGGCCGTGCCGAGTAGATCCCGTGCAGCGTGTCCGCGAAGCTCTTGGCCACCAGGTCGAGATCGCGCAGGGTCAGCTCGCACTCGACGAGCTGGCCGTCGGCGGCGATCTGCTGGATGGCCTTGTCGACCAGCTGGCGCAAGGTGCCCGCGTCCCCCTCGGTCACATTCCGCGAGGTGGCGACCACCATGTCCCCGATCATCACCAGCGCCGCTTC
>DATFUN010000496.1:0-4793 GCA_035260805.1 Myxococcales bacterium
AGGTCGGGTTTGTCGCCAGCTCGCGCACCGTTTCCACGACATTGGCTAGCGGAGACTCGGGCCCGAACACCGCAGCGACGCCGAGGTGCTGCAGTTTCTCGAAGTCGGCCGCCGGAATGATCCCGCCAACCACGATCGGGATGCGAACCTCGCGGCGGGACAGCTCGTCGCGGAGCCGGCGGCAGATCGATTCGTGGGCGCCGGACAGGATGGACAGGCCGATCACGTCCACGTCCTCCTGGACGGCCGTGGCGGCGATGGCCGGGATGGTCGCCCGGAGGCCGGTGTAGACGACCTCCATGCCGGCGTCCCGCAGCGCCGCGGCAATGACGCGCGCCCCGCGATCGTGCCCGTCGAGCCCGGGCTTGCCGACCAGCACGCGGATGCGACCCGTTTCCATTCCCCACCTCGTCAGAATTTCGTCGGCGGCTGGTATGCGCCGAACTTCTCTTTCAGCACCGAGGCGATCTCGCCCACGGTGCAGTACGCGCCCACCGCCTCGCGGATGCTCGGCTGGACGTTCCCGCTGCCCGCAGCCGCCTCTCCGAGACGCCTCAGCGCCGCTCGCGCCGCCTCTTCATTCCGCTCGCGCTTCACCCGCCGCACCCGCTCGGCCGCGTCGCGCGCCGCTTCGGGCGAGGCCTGCTCGAGCTCGAGATCCGGCTCTCGGTGGGCGTCGCCCACGGTTGCGAATTTGTTCACGCCCACCACCGCCACCTCGCCCTTCTCGACCGCCCGCTGGTGCTCGTAGGCGCGCTGCGCGATGCGCTGCTGCACCCACCCCTGCCGGAGGCACTCGACCATGCCCCCGCGCGACTCGACCTCGTCCATCACGGCGCGGATCGCCTTCTCCATCTCGCCGGTCAGCGCCTCGACGAAGTAGCTGCCGCCCAGCGGATCGGCGGTCTGCGCCACCTCGGTCTCGTAGGCGACCACCTGCTGCACGCGCAGCGCGGTCCGCGCCGACAGCTCGGTGGGGATGGCGAACGCCTCGTCGTACGCCGCGGTGAAGACGCTCTGCACTCCGGCGCAAGCGACCGCGAAGGTCTCCAGCGTGGTCCGGGCGATGTTGTTGAGCGGCTCGGCGCGCGTCAGGCTATGCCCTCCGCACACGCAGGCCGCGCGCAGCCGCCAGCTCTCCGGCTCCTTGGCGCCGTAGCGATCGCGCAAGAGCTGCGCCCAGATGCGCCGGCCCGCCCGGTACTTCGCCACTTCCTCGAAGAAGTTGGTGTACGTGTAGAAGAAGAAGCTCAGGCGCGGGGCGAACCGGTCCGCGGGAAGCCCGCGACGCAAAAGCTCCTCGACGTACGCGCGCCCCGCTGCGAGCGTGTACGCCATCTCCTCGGCCGGCGTGGCCCCGGCGTCGCGGTAGTGCGAGGCGATGCTGATCGGGTTCATGCGGGGCAGCCGCTGCACCGTGTCCTCGATCAAGTCGCAGGCCAGCCGCATGGAGTGCTCGATGGGGAAGAGCCAGGCGCCGCGCGCGCCGAACTCCTTGAGCAGGTCGTTCTGCACCGTCCCGCTGATCCGCTCGTCCGGTACGCCGCGCTTGCGGGCGGCCAGCTCGTACATGGCGAGCAGGATGGGAGCGGTCGCGTTGATGGTCATCGAGGTGGAGACGCGCTCCAGCGGGATGCCCTCGAACAGCTCCTCCATGTCGGCGAGCGACCCGATGGAGACGCCGACCTTGCCGACCTCTCCCTCGGCCTCGGGATCGTCGGCGTCCAGCCCGAGCTGGGTAGGCAGATCGAGCGCCAGCGAGAGCCCGGTCTGGCCCTGCTCGAGCAGGTAGCGGAAGCGCCGATTCGTCTCCCGCGGCGTCCCGAAACCGGCGTACTGCCGCATCGTCCACAGCTTTCCGAGATACATGCTGCGGTGGATGCCGCGCGTGTAGGGGAACTCTCCCGGCGCGGGCGGGGCCTCGCCGGCATCGCCGGGGCCGTAGACGGGCCGGATCTCGATGCCGCTGCGGGTCTTCACGGCCGGTACGCTTTCTTGAGGACCACGAGCTCGCGGGTGATCTCCAACACCACTTCGCCGCGCTGGTTCTTTCCGCGCAGGAGGAACTTGACCAGGCCGGCGTGCCCGGGCGAAAGGCCCGGCGCCCCGCATTGCGAGATTCGCGGGTCGTCGTCGCTCTTCGAAAGCACCGTGCTCTCGGCGAACAGCGTGTCGCCCGCGAACACGGGATTCAAGTGCCGGCCCTCGTCGTAGGAGAGCACCGCCACCGCGTTCTCCTCCGTCTCCTCGGAGGCGAGCCCCGCGACGTAGGCGAAGACGATCCCGCCGTACACCACGCGGCGGCCGTCGAAGGTGGTCTGCGGGGAGTCGTCGCACATCTTCTGGTTGAAGTGGAGCTGGGCGGTGTTCAGGACGAAGTTCGTCCACAGCATGTGCTCGCCGTCGCTGACGGTGCGCCCGCGCGGGTGCACGATCGTCTCGCCGACGGTGAAGTCCTCGTAGAGGTTGTCGTCCCGGGTGAAGCGGTGCTCCATCTTCAGCCCTCCAGGAGCCGCTTCGCGATCACTTCGTATTGGATCTCGCTGGTGCCCTCGAAGATGCGGAAGACGCGGGCGTCGCGCCAGAAGCGCTGCGCGGGGAACTCGCGCGAGTAGCCGTAGCCGCCGAAGACCTGCATGGCCTCGCTGGTCACCTGCTCGGCCATCTCGGCGCAGAACGCCTTGGCCATACCGGCCTCCAGGTCGCAGCGCTTGCCCGTGTCCTTCATGCGGGCCGCGTGGTAGGTGAGCTGCCGCCCGGCCTCGATCTGCGTCGCCATGTGCGCCAGCTTGTGGCCGATCACCTGGAACTGGCTGATCGGCTTGCCGAACTGGGTGCGTTCCTGCGAGTACCGCAGCGCCGCCTCGAACGCCGCCTGGGCCACGCCCACCGCGCGCGCGGCGGTCTGGATGCGCGCGATCTCGTAGGTCGACATGAGCTGGTAGAAGCCCTTGCCGGTGGCGCCGCCGAGCAGGTTCTCGGCCGGCACCTCGTATCCGTCGAACTGCAACGAGTAGGAGTTCATCCCCTTGTAGCCGATCGAGGGGATCTTGCTCCCCGCCAGCTCCGGCGGATGGAACTCGTCCCCGGGCGTCTTGGGGATGAGCAGGATGGAGATGCGATTGTGCTTCTTGGCCGCCTGCGGATCGGTCACGACCGTGGTGCAAAGGATGTGCGCCTTGTTCGCCCAGGTGCACCAGGTCTTCTCGCCGGTGACCGCGTACTTGTCGCCGCTCCTCACGGCGCGGCACTTGATCCCCGCCGAATCGCTGCCGGCGTCGGGCTCGGTGAAGGCGGCGGCGGCGAGGATCTCGCCGGTGCAGAGCCCGGGGAGGAACTTCTTCTTCTGCTCTTCGGTCCCCGCGCTCTGCACCAGGGACGCGGTGATGATCATGCGCGTCATCACCGAGCCCACCGAGAGCCACGCCTTGGACAGCTCCTCGGCCACGATGGCCATGGAGAGCACGTCCAGGCCGCTCCCTCCGTGGTCGGGCGAGAAGATGAGCCCGAAGTAGCCCAGCTCGGCCATCTTCTTCACGATCTGCGCGGGGATCTCGGCGGCCTGGTTGTCCAGCTCGGAAGCGACGGGCGCCACCTCGCGGTCGGCGAAATCGCGGACGCTCTCGCGGATCTGCACGTGCTCCGGCGTCAAGGCGCCGCCGTTCGGATTGGGAATTGGCACTAGGCGCCTCCGTACGTGGCGCGCTTCTTGACCAGGATCCGGCGCTCGTAGATGCAAACTTCCTCGCCGCGCTGGTTCACGCCGGTCGTGCGCACGTGGACGATCCCCCGGTCGGGCCGGGAGCCGCTCTCGCGCTTGTCCAGCACCTGCGAGGAGGAGATGAGCGTATCGCCGGGGTAGACGAACCGCGGGAAGCGCAGGTTCCAGTACCCGAGGTGCGCGAGCGCCTGCTCCGAGAGATCCTCGACGGTCATGCCGAATACGACGTTCATGACCAGCAGCGGGTGCGCGGGGACCGCCGGGTGGCCCAGCTTCTTCGCGAACAGCTCGTTGAAGTACAGCGGCACCGCGTTCATGGTGCCGGTGGCGAACAGCTGGCACTCGCCCTGGGTGAGCGTGCGCCCCCAGTGATGCCGGTAGACGTCTCCGACCTGGAAGTCCTCGTAATAGCGGCCGCGCTGGACGGTCCTTCGGACCCCTGTCGACCCGGATGTCACTTCGGGCATGTGTACGGGGTTAGGGCGGTGGACGCAGAACGTCAAGCCGCCCCACGCCGCGAAGCGTCGGGCAGGTGACTCGTGCACCGGAGGGCAGAGCGCCGCCACGCCGAAAATTGGACGGGCGATCGCTCGAAGCGCATGGTCCGGCCGGAGAGCGACCGATGGACTTCCCCGAGGAATCCCGAGACCAGCGCCGGCGCCACCGGCGGCGGCGGGTGCAGCTCCCCGCGCGGATCAAGTTCGAGAGGAACGAGGTGGCGGCGATCGCCGAGAACATCTCGCCCGGCGGCGCGTTCCTGCGGGTCCAGTTGCCGGACGGGGCCGAATGGCTGGTCGCCGAGATCGAGCTTCCCGAAGGCAAGACCGTCTCGGTGAAAGCCCACGTCCGCTGGCGCCGCCACAGCCCCCCTGGCGTGGGCGTCCAGTTCCACTCCTTCCTGGAACGCTGGGGATAAGACTAGAAGCGATCTCGCGGCTAGAGCTGCGGCTCGAAGGCCATCGGCACGGGCTCGGAGAGATTCGTCTCGGCCGAGGCGGAGATCGTCGCGCGGCGGATCTTCTCGGGAGGCGTGCGCACGTCCCAGACCAGGCCGAGGGCCTGGAAGAGGCGG
>DATFUN010000497.1:0-3112 GCA_035260805.1 Myxococcales bacterium
ATGCGCAGGTTCTCGCGCGCGGTCAGGTCCGGGAAGATGCGCCGGTCGTCCGGCACGTAGCTGACGCCCGCCCGGGCGATCTCCTCCGGCGGCCAGCCGGCGACTTCGCGTCCGAGGAGACGCACCGCGCTGCCGGGGAACGGCGGCGTCAGGCCGGCCAGGCTCCGCAGCGTGGTGGTCTTGCCGACACCGTTGCGCCCGAGCAGCGCGACCATCTCGCCGCGCGCGATGCGGAAGCTCACCTCGTGCAGCACGTGCGCCAGACCGTAGCCGGCGTTCAGCCGCTCGACCTCGAGCAACGGTTCGGCCTGTGTGGCTGCACGCGGAGGAGCAGGCGCGGCGGTCGCCGCCGTCCCCTGCCCCAGGTAGATCTCCCGGACACGGACGTCCTCGCGGATCTGCTGCGGAGCGCCGTCCGCCAGCACCTTGCCCTGGTGCAGGACCACGATGCGGGTGGCCATCCCGAACACCACGTCCATGTCGTGCTCCACCAACAGGATGGTGAGGCGGCCGCCTGCCGACAGCCGGCGGATCTCGGCCAACACGCGATCCCGCTCGCCCGATCCCATGCCGGCCGTCGGCTCGTCGAGGAGCAGCAGGCGCGGCCCGGTGGCCAGCGCCAGCGCGATCTCCAGCAATCTCCGATCGCCGTGCGACAGCTCGGCGGCGGGCCTTTCCGCCCGCTCCGACAGACCCACGTCGGCCAGCATCCGCCGGGCGCGCTCGCGCACCTCGGGCATCCCGTCGAGCGGCCGAAGCGGCACCAGCGCCTGGCCTTCCTTCACCAGGAGCGGGACCGCCACGTTCTGCTCGGCCGTGAGCTGCGGGAAGATGTTCGTCACCTGGAAGGTGCGCGCCATCCCCGCGCGGACGCGGGCGCTGGGAGGGAGCCGGGTCACGTCGGCACCGTCGAGCAGGACCTGGCCGGCATCGGGCACCAGCTTGCCGGTGAGCAGGTTGATGAGCGTCGTCTTCCCCGCGCCGTTGGGCCCGATCACCGCCGTGATGCCGCCCGGGGGAAGGGAGAGGTCCACTCCCGCGACCGCGGTGAAGTCGGCGAACGACTTGCGCACGCCGCGCACCTCGAGCAGCGCGCTCACGCGGCGTCCTTGCGCGCCGCGGTCCCCGGCCGCGGACGCGGGGCAAAGCTCCACGATCGCCGCGAGAGCAGCGCCTCGGCCGCACCGAGCAGGCCGCCGCGGAAGGCGAGCACGACGCCCAGGAGCACCAGCCCGAACACGAGCAGCCAGTATTCGGTGAAGCGGACGATCACCTCTTTGAGCCCCAGGTAGACCACCGCGCCGACGATCGGCCCGGCGAAGGAGAACGGGCCGCCGATGAGCGTGGCCATCACCGGCTCGGCCGACTTGGTCCAGTGCGCCGCGGTGGGCGCCACCGTCTGCTCCAGCGGCGCGAGCAGAGCGCCGGCGAGCCCCGCGAACGCTCCGGCCACCACGAAGGCGAGGAAGATGGTGCGCCGCACGCGGATGCCGCTGAACTCGGCGCGCTCGGCGTTCTCGCGGATGGCGCGCAACGCAAGCCCGAGCGGGGAGCGCGACAGGCGGTGCAGCAGGCCGGCGGAGGCGAGCACCAGGACGGCCGCGAACCAGTAGTAGTTGCGCAGCGGAGCGAGGTTCAGGTCGAACGGCCCGGGCAACCCGAGCCTCGCCCGCGGGATCCCGACCAGCCCGTCGTCGCCGCCGGTCACGTCGGTCCACTTCCACACGATGGCGTAGACGAACATGCCGAAGGCGAGCGTGAGCATGGAGAAGTAGACGCGGGTGTGGCGCACGCAGAACGCGCCGACCACCGCGGCCAGCACGGCGGCGCACAGCGCGCCGGCCAGCACCGCGGGCAAGAGCGGCGCACCGGCGCGGAGCAGCAGCGCGGTCCCGTACGCGCCGGCGGCATAGAACGCGGCGTGCCCGAACGACAGCAGCCCGGTCATGCCGAAGAGCAGGTTGAAGGACAGCGCCAGCAGCACGAGCAGCAGTACGTTCAACGCGAAGTACTGGGCGAACGCGCCGAACAGGACCGGGACCGCCAACACGGCCGCGCAGAGCACCGCGGTCGCCGCGATCCGCCCGGTCTTGTTCCGTGCCACGGCTTCCATGCGTCAGGCCTCGCGCACGCCGAACAGGCCCCAGGGTCGGACCACCAGGACGGCGGCCATCACGAGGTACGCCAGCGCCAGCTCGAAGACCGGCAGGAAGACGATCCCGTACGAGTGCAGCAGGCCGATGGCGAGCGATCCGATGAATGCTCCCCGCAAGCTACCCAGTCCGCCCAGCACCACCACCACGAAGGCCTCGATGATGATCAGCTCTCCCATGCCGGGAGAGATCGAGCGCACGGGGATGGACAGCGCCCCTCCCAGGCCGGCGAGCCAGGCACCCAGCATGAACACGCCGGTGAACAGCCGCGAGGAACGCACGCCCAGCGCGCGCGCCATCTCGCGGTCCGCCGCCGTGGCGCGCACCAAGAGGCCCCAGCGGGTCTTCTCCAGGAAGAGCCACAGCCCGAGCGCCACCAGCCCGCCCGCGGCGAGGATGAACAGGTGGTAGGTGGGGAGCGGCGACCCGAACACCATCACCGCCCCCGACAAGGACTTCGGCGTGGGCGGCGATTGGTACACCGGCCCGAACACCAGCTTCACCACGTCGTCGAGGATGAGCACGAACGCGAAGGTGAGCAGGAGCTGGAAGGCCACGTCGGCGCGGTACACGCGGCGGAGGAAGAACACCTCCATGACCCAGCCGAAGAGCGCGACCAGTACCGGGCCGACGAGCAGCGCGATCCAGAAGTTTCCGCCGCACGCCCGGAACACGGCGTAGGTGAGGTACGCGCCGATCATGTAGAGCGCGCCGTGGGCGAAGTTGAGCACGCGCAGCACGCCGAAGATGAGCGACAGCCCGGCCGCCACCAGCCACAGGTACATGGCCTCGGTGAGGCCGACCAGACCCTGGAAGAGGAGCACGCGTCCCATGCAGCGTCAGCGCGTGCTTCAGGCCTCGACGGGTGGAAAGGGCGGCTTGCGGTAGTACTCGTCGGTCGGCGCCACGCGCAGATCGCCGAGGATGGGCATGGGGAAGTTCGGGTCGTGCTTGATCCG
>DATFUN010000498.1:0-2906 GCA_035260805.1 Myxococcales bacterium
GCGCGAGCCGATCGCGGCGGGCGAGAACCGGGTGGCCTGCGATCCGCGGGCGCGCGCGATCGGAGGCCTGGTCCCACGCCGCGAGGAGGGCTCCGGCTGCCCCGAGACGCCGCAGGCAGCGCCGTTCGGCGACGTCGCCGAGAAGGGATGCCGTCCGGTCAGCCTGGTGTACGTGCAGGAAGAGCCGTGGGCGGGCGCGGCCGCCCGCATCGCAGCCATCGCCGCGAGCCAGGGCGTTCAGGTCTCCGTGTCCGGGATCAAGGCGAGCGAGGTGCATCGCGGGCCGCTCGGAAGCTGGGACGTGCTGCTCACCGTGGCGAGCAACTACTACAACCGGACCTACCCGACGCTGGTGCCGCTGCTGCACCCGGCGGGCAACCAGAACCTGAGCGGCGGGCAGGCGATCAGCGAGATCCCGGGGAGGGAATTGCTGACCGCCTACGAATCGTCGATCGTCTTTCCGCCGCCGTCCTGGCTGGGGCCTGCCGGGACCGCGCCGCCGACGCGGGCGGAAAGCCTGCGCAGGCTCGAGGAAGACGTCGCCAGGAACGGCCCCGCCCCGATCTATCCGCTCGCGTTCTTGAGACCGGGGACGCTGGTGATCCCGGAGGCGCAGGCCGAATCGGCGCAGGGCCGCTGGTATTTCGCGCAAGTGCTGCAGGCGTGGAGCGCGGAGCCGTGACGCGGCGGCTCCCCCTCATGGTGCTCGGCGCGCTCATCGCCAACCGGGCGGCGGCTGCCGACCCGGCCGACTGGTTTCGCGCCATTCAGTATACCTCCCGCCCCAACGTCGTCCTGCGCGGGTGCTCCGAGTGCCAGGGAGAGCCGGACGACGTGTGCGAAGTGCGCAAGGGCGCCCAGGTCCAGGCGCTCGAGCAGTACGCGCGCCAGCGCTGGCCGGCGCCGGGCCGGATGAAGCTCTTGCGCTCCAGGGCAGATCCGGACTGCGCGGTTCCGGCGACCGGACCCAAGGGGCTCTTCGGGCCCTCGGCCGCCATCGAGCTGGCCGCCATCCGCATCGCGAGCACTCCGCCCTCGACGGCCTTGCTCGACCGTTTCCAGCCTGCGCTCGCGGTACGCGGCTGGCCGCACGCGCCCCAGCGACGCAAGGGCGAAGAGCCGCGGCCGGCGCAGCCGCAGCGGTCGTCGCTTCGCCTCGCGCTGGTCTGCTGGCCCTCGGAGCAGGGCTGGCCGCAGCCGGCCGGAGCGGGCGTGGACGCGAGCGCCGCGCTCGACCGGAGCAATGCGTGTGAATGGTGGCTCCTGCCGGTGAAGCCGGCGGGCGAGCCCGACGTGGACGCCCCATCCTTTCCCCTCGAGGGCAGGCCTTGGCCGGCGGCGTTCCGCTACGGCACCGGCCGCTGGGTCGGGGCGTTCGATCGCAGCTCGCCTCTCGAAGACGCCCTCCTCCTCGGCGATTCTCCCGCCCAGGAGGCGCCGCCGGCGCCGATGCCGGCGATGGCCCCGCCGCCGAGCGCGACCACCGTCGCCGCGGCCCGCTGTGGAGACGCGGCGCGCGCCAGGTCCGCGACTCTCGACCGCTTCGATCAATGGGACGCACGGCTTCGGGGCTCTTCCCGCCGCTCGCTCGATCGCAGCTCCTGGACCCTGAACGCCGCCGCCTGGGTCGGGCATTGCCAGGAGCTGGACGCCCTGCGCGCTGCCCTCGAGCAGCAGCTCGGATGCGCCGTGGAGCAACAGGGAGCGTGTGGCGCCTTCGAGGAGGCGCGGTGATGGAAGCCGCGCTTCGCCCTCCGACGGACGACCTGACGGCCCTGGCCAGGAGCGCCGCCGCGGCCCGCATCGCGGCATCCGCGGTGCGGTGGCTCTCCGCCTGCGCGATCGGGTTCGCCGGCCTGCTCGTGCTCGCGTTGTTCCTCGCAGGGTTCGAGCGCCAGGCGGGCGAGGAGCCCTTGGAAACGTCGGCTTCGGCGTACCTCGATTTCGACCTTGCGGTGTTGCGAGAGCTGGCTTCTCGAAGCCTGCGCAACCAGGCTTCTGCACCGGCGCACCGCGCCCTTGCGACGGCGTGGTCGCGCCGGCCAGACTGGGGGCTTCCCGAGGTCCAGGCGGGCCCCGTGCGCCTCGCCTCCGTGCGCGACGCGTGGGCGGCGGTGGTGTCGGACCGGAGCCGATTCCGTACCGCCGCGCGCGGGGCGGCCGATGCGCTGCCGTTCCTGCTCGCCGGCCTTGCGCTCGTCTTCTGCGGCGCGGGGATCGCCGGCGTCCTTGCGCACGTGGCGCGCCTTCCGGCCGCCGCTCCGTGGAGCGGGTTGGGACGAGCCGCGTTCGCGGCGGCACTCTACGGACTGGTCCTTCATCCGCTCTGGCCGCTGCTCGACCCGGCGGTGTTCTACGATCGGACCCGCTCGCTGGGATCGGGCCCGTCCGCCGCGATCTTCGTCGCCGCGTTCGCCGGCACCTTGTCGGGCGCCGCCGCGCGCGCGCTGCTCGCGCCGGGGCGACACGCGCGGCAGCTCGGCGCCTTGCGCGGCCGGCCTGCGCTGCTCACCGCGGCCCGGATCGCGGCGCTCGATGCGGCCGGGTGGCTCGTACCGCTGGTGCCTGCGCTCGCCGCGGCCGCGCTGTTCGTCTGCGCCAAGGCGGACCAGGACCTTGGCCCGCGAGCGAGCGCCAGCGGTCTCGGCGCGCTGGTCCGCGCCGCCATGCGCGAGCCGTCCGTGGCGGAGCGGCTGTCTTCGTGCGCGCTCGTCGGCGGCGCGCTCGTCGTCCTCTGTTTCATCGGACACCGCTTCGTGATCGAGACTCGCGAGGCGCTGGGCACCAGCAGGGTCGAGCCATGAAGGCACCGGTCCGTTTGCCGGAGGCGTTTCCTGCCGGGTTTCGCGTCATGTCGGGAGTCGCGGGTCTCTTGCTCGCACTCGGCGCCGCCCAGGTTTGTTCGC
>DATFUN010000499.1:0-4146 GCA_035260805.1 Myxococcales bacterium
TGGGAGAAGAGGCGGCCGGCGAGCCGCTTCAGGTCCTCGTCGCCGCCCGGCGCCGGCAGCGCCGTGTGCCGCACGTGGTACTCGAGGTCGAACTGCGACTCGTCGATCCAGACCGGCCGGCCCTGCTTGAAGGGCACGAACTGCACGCGCTGGCGGTAGCGCGGCACCTGGTCGAGCCGCGCCTCGATGAGCTGCAGGAAATCGCTGTAGGGCGGGGCCTTGCCTTCGAAGACCGCCACCGCCCCCACGTGCATGTGGGTGGCGCGGTCCTCCAGTTCGAGGAAGAGCGAATCCAGCGAGCTGAGCCGCTCGAACCAGGACGCCATGTGCACAGTTTGGCATAAATAGCCGCGGTGAGAAGCACAGCGCCGCCGAATACGGCGGCGACTGGTTGCACGGAGCGGCGAAAGACGCCATGTAGAGCGGCCTCATGGCCCAGACCTCCCACCCGATGACCCTCACCCAGAAGATCCTGGCCGCGCACGCGCGCAACCTGGCGCGGCCGTGGGTGCAGGCGGGCGACGTCTTGCAGGTCTCGGTCGACTGGACCATCGCGAGCGAGCTGGCGTGGAACGGGATGGACCGGACCTACGGCCTGCTCGGCCGGCCCAGGCTCCACGACAAGGAACGCTTCTTCCTGGCGGTGGACCACACGGTCGACCCCGTGACGCTGGCCACCGACAAGCGGGCGCAGAAGCTGGTGCAGCTCTCGCGCAAGTTCGCCGAGGAGAGCGGCATCCGGCACTTCTACGACGCGAACCAGACCATCCTGCACACCAAGTTCTACCGGGACCTGGTGCGGCCGAACGACGTGGTGCTGGGCGCGGACTCGCACACCTCCTCGCACGGCGGCCTGGGCGCGGTCTCCATCGGGCTGGGCGGCGCCGACATCGTCGTGGCCATGGTGCTTGGCACTTCCTGGATCGAAGTGCCGGAGGCGATCAGCATCGAGTATAGCGGGCAGCTCCCGTTCGGGTTCGGCGGCAAGGAAGTGATCCTGCGCACCCTGGCGCTCTTGGGGCGCAACACGGTCGCGATGGAGCGCTCGGTCGAGTATCGCGGGGACGGCGTCCGGCAGCTCTCCACCGATTCCCGCTTCGCCATCGCCAACATGACCGCCGAGTTCGGGGGGCTGAACGGCATCTTCGAGGCGGACGAGGTGACCGCGGCGTGGCTCGCCGGGCGCTCGGACGAGGACGACGCGTCGGCGGTGCAGCCGATGCGCGCCTTCCGGGCGGACGCGGAGGCGCCGTACGTGGCCCACTACCCGATCGCGCTCGACCGACTGGAGCCGCAGGTGGCCAAGCCCTTCTCGCCCGACAACGTGGTCGGGGTGAGCGCGGTGGCCGGGATGCCGCTCGACGGGCTGTTCATCGGCGCCTGCACCACCACCGAGGAAGAGCTGGTCCTGGGGGCCTTGGTGCTGGAGGCGGCGGAGAAGAAGACCAGCGGGAGGTCTCGCCGCGCGCCCCAACCCAAGCAGCTCGTCGTGCCGGGCGATCTGACCATCCAGGAGGACCTCCGGCGGGCGGGGCTGTGGGAGGTGTACGAGCGCAGCGGCTTCCGCGTCGGGCCGCCAGGCTGCTCGATGTGCCTGGGGGTCGCCTCGGAGAAGGCCGGCCGCGGCGAGAGGTGGCTCAGCTCGCAGAACCGCAACTATGAGAACCGGATGGGGGAGGGGTCGCTCGCGCACCTCGCCTCCGCGGCCACGGTGGCGGCGAGCGCGGCGGAGATGAAAGTGACCGATCCGCGCCCGCTGCTGGCGCTCGTCGATCAGGATCGCTACCGGCGCATCCTCGGCGAACGGAAGCCCCGGCGCACGCCGGAGGTGCAGGTGGTCGAGCCGGAAGCGCATCTGGCTCCTTCGGGCGCTACCGCGCAGCGGCCGGACTCCGGGAAGGCGGCGCGCGCGGCGAATCGCGCCGCGGTGCAGGGCGGAATGAAAGCGCGCATCCAGCGATTCGGCGACAACGTCGACACCGACGCGATCATCCCGGGCGAGTTCTGCCACCTGACCTCGCTCGCAGATCTGGGCGCGAAGGCGTTCCACTACGTCCGTCCCGAGTTCGTGCAGCGCGCCCGGGAGGGAGCGACGGTGATCGCCGCCGGCGAGGGATGGGGATCGGGCAGCTCGCGCGAGCAGGCGGTGCTCGCGCTCAAAGGCGCCGGCATCCAGGCCGTGGTGGCGAAGAGCTTCGCCTTCATCCATAAGCGCAACCTGGTCAACGAGGCGCTGCCCTTCCTGGTAGTGCGGGACGACTCGTTCTACGAAGTGGCCAAGGAGGGCGCGCAAATCGAGGTGGACTTCGCCCGCGGCCGGGTCCGCGTCGCCGGACAGGAGTTCCAGGCCGAGCAGCCCTCCCGCATCATCCAGGCCCTGGCGGGCGAGGGAGGCATCGTCCCGGCGATCCAGCACCACGGCACCACCGTGTTCGAGAAACTGACCGGGTGACCGAGGTGAGGTCCGACGATCTCCACACCCTGCCGAAGGACCTGCCCGTTCCGAGCGACGACGGAGCGGCGCGGCACCTGGCGCACATGATGGTGCCGCCCATCGCGCTCACCTCGACGCGGGGGCGCGAGGTGGTGCTGGCGGACGAATCGCAGCAGGCGCGCGTCGTCGTGTACGCCTATCCGCGCACGGGAGAGCCGGGAAAGGATCTCCCGCCCGGGTGGGACGCGATCCCCGGAGCGCGGGGATGCACGCCGCAGAGCTGCGCGTTCCGGGACCTGCACGCGGAGCTCTCACGGCTCGGCGCGCGCGTGTACGGCCTTTCGACGCAGACGACGGAGTACCAGCGCGAGATGGCGGAGCGGCTGCACTTGCCCTTCGAGGTGCTCAGCGACGCGGGGCTGCGCTTCCAGCGGGCGCTGAAGCTGCCCACCTTCGAGGTCGCGGGCATGATGCTGCTCAAGCGCCTCACCCTGGTGCTGTCCCGCGGCGAGGTGGAGCACGTGCTCTATCCGGTGTTCCCTCCCGACCAGAGCGCCCGGCAGGTCCTCGACTGGCTGCGCGCAAAGGTCTAGATCCGCCTCCATGGCATCCGCGAAGCAGAAGGCGGCGGCGCGCAGGAACATCAAGAAGGCAGCGTCCGCGGCGAGGCGCAAGAAGACCATCTCCAAGCTGCCGAAGAAGACCCGCACCGCGCTGGGGAAGCAGGCGAACAAGGTGAAGCGTCAGAAGCGCGGCCGGTAGCGCGGGCCGCGCGCGTGCTAGGTTGCGCGCGCATGGCCCAGCGGATCGCGGTCATCCCCGGAGACGGAATCGGACCCGAGGTCACGCGGGTCGGCGTGCGGTTGCTCTCGCGGGTGGCGGAGCTGCGCGGGCTGCCGCTGCAGTTCGACTGGTTCGACTTCGGCGCCGAGCGGTATCTGCTCGACGGCACCGTCCTGCCGGACGGGTTCATGGACACGCTGCGGAACGACTATGCGGCGGTGTACTTCGGCGCGGTGGGAGACCCGCGCGTGCCCGGCAACGAGCACGCGAAAGGGATCCTGCTGGCGATGCGCTTCGAGCTGGACCTCTACATCAACCTGCGGCCTTGCCAGCTGCTCGACGACCGGCTGAGCCCGCTCAAAGGCAAGGGACGCCGCGAGCTGGATTTCGTGGTGGTGCGGGAGAACACCGAAGGCCTCTACACGGGCACCGGCGGCACATTCAAGAAGGGCACCCCCGACGAAATCGCGCAGGAAGTGGAGATCAACACGCGCAAAGGGGTCGAGCGGATCTGCGAGGCGGCCTTCGCCATCGCCGAGGCGAACGGGAAGAAGCACCTGTGCATGGCCGACAAGGCGAACGTGCTGCTGCACGGCCACGGCCTCTGGCGCCGCGTCTTCGCGGAAGTCGCGGCGCGCCACCCGCAAGTCCAAGCGAAGGCCATGTTCGTCGACGCGCTGGCGATGGACCTGGTGCGCCAGCCCGAGGCGTACGAGGTGATCGTCACCAACAACCTGTTCGGTGACATCCTGACCGACCTGGGGGCCGCGCTCACGGGCGGGCTGGGGATCGCCGCGAGCGGGAACATCCATCCGGGCCAGGTGTCGCTGTTCGAGCCGGTGCACGGCAGCGCGCCCGACATCGCGGGGCAAGGGAAGGCGAACCCGCTGGCGATGGCGCTGTCCGGCGCGCTGATGCTCGAGCACCTC
>DATFUN010000500.1:0-12488 GCA_035260805.1 Myxococcales bacterium
GGTTCCAGCCAGCCCGCGGAGCGGACGCGAAGCGCGGCCGTCGGAATCGAGAGCCATCTGGTGAAACCGGTGGACCTGGAAACCGTGATGGATGCGATCGGCGCGTCGCGCGCCGGCGCACGGTCCGAGCCGTCGGCCTGACCTGAGCTCGCCCCTAGATCGGCGTCAGCCACCCGTCCGAGCGGGGGTGCTCGCCTCGGACCAGTGCGTGATACGCCTCCTGCACCGCTCGCGTGACCGGACCGGTGCGTCCCGAACCGATGGTGCGGAAATCGATCTCCCGCAGGCCGATCACCTCGGCGGCGGTGCCGCAGACGAATACCTCGTCGGCCGTGTAGAGCTGGTCGCGGGAGAGGGGCTGCTGCTCGACGCGGTGTCCGAGGTCGGCGAGGAGATGGAGGACCGAGTCGCGGGTCAGGCCCTGCAGGATGTGCGAGTCGGGGGGAGTGAGGACGTGCCCGCGGCGGACGAGGAAGATGTTCTCGCCGGTGCACTCCGCCACGTGGCCCTGCGAGTCGAGCATGATGGCCTCGTCGAAGCCGAGGCGCAGCGACTCCGTCTTGGCGAGCACCGAGTTGGGATAGTTCCCGGCGATCTTCGCCTTGGTCATCATCACGTTCGGGTGGTGCCGCGTGAAGCTGGAGATGTTGGCGCGGACGCCCTGCTCGGCCGCTTCGGCCCCCAGGTACTGCTTCCATTCCCACACGGCGATGCCCACGTGCGCCTTGCCGGCGTCGACGGTCAGGTTCCAGCCGCCCTCGGCCAGGTAGATGAGCGGGCGGATGTAGCACTCCTCGTAGCCGTTGGCCTGCACCGTCTTGCGGCAGGCCTCCACCAGCTCGTCGACGCTGAAGGGCAGCTCGCGCCAGCCCATGATGTGGGCCGAGTCGACCAGGCGCTCGACGTGCTCGCGCAACCGGAAGACGGCCGGACCGCGGACGGTCCGGTAGCAGCGGATCCCCTCGAAGGCGCTGACGCCGTAGTGCAGCGCCGGCGTCAGGAAGTGCAGCTTCGCCTCGCGGAACGGGACCAGCTCCCCGTTCATCCAGATCGCTTTTGACTCCATCATCTGCGCACGACTCCTTGTGCCAGTGTCAAACCGCCCCGCTCCGCTGCAGCGGGTACTCGATCACCGCCCCCTGCTGCTGCTGCTGCGAAGGCTCGCTGGAGTCCTTCCGGATGTTCCGGATCCAGCTCATCATCTCGCGCAGCCGCGCCCCGACGTCCTCGATCCGGTGCGACTTGCCTTCCTCACGCAGCTTGTCGAAGACCGGCCGGCCCGCCTGGTTCTCCAGGATCCACTCGCGCGCGAAGGTGCCGTTCTGGATCTCGCGCAGGATCTTCTTCATCTCGGCGCGCGCCGCCTCGCCGACGATGCGCGGCCCGCGCGTGTAGTCGCCGTACTCGGCGGTGTCGCTGATCGAATGGCGCATCCAGCCGATGCCGCCCTCGTACATCATGTCGACGATCAGCTTCAGCTCGTGGAGGCACTCGAAGTACGCGCTCTCCTCCTGGTAGCCCGCCTGGACCAGCGTGTCGTAGCCCGCCTGCACGAGCGCGGTGACGCCGCCGCAAAGGACCGCCTGCTCGCCGAAGAGATCGGTCTCCGTCTCCTCCTTGAAGGTCGTCTCCAGGACGCC
This sequence comes from Myxococcales bacterium, assembly GCA_035260805.1. GTDB lineage: Bacteria > Myxococcota > Myxococcia > Myxococcales > 40CM-4-68-19 > VBKO01. The sequence goes on from DATFUN010000500.1 coordinate 1,641, forward strand.
GGCCCGGGTGACGCCCAGCGCCCGCGCGTAGGAGAGGCCCAGCTCGTGCGCCTGGCCGCTCGCGTCCTGGTGGACGGCGATCAGCGCCGGGGTGCCCTGTCCTTCCTCGTACAGCCTGCGGACCAAGTGCCCGGGCGCCTTGGGCGCGATGAGCACCACGTCCACGCCGGGCTGCGGCTTGATCTGCCCGTAGTGGATGTTGAACCCGTGCGCGAAGAAGAGGGCCTTGCCGCGCGTCAGGTGGCGCTCGATGTCCTCGTCGTAGATCTTCTTCTGCGTCTGGTCGGGCGCGAGCATCATGATCAGCTCCGCCTCGCGCGCGGCGTCGGCGACGGAAAGGACGCGAAGCCCCGCCCCGACCGCCTTGTTCCGCGAGCGGCTCGCCGCGTGGAGCCCGACGCGCACGTCGACTCCCGAGTCGCGCAGGTTGAGCGCGTGGGCGTGGCCCTGGCTTCCGTAGCCCACGATTGCGACCCGCCGGCCGCGCACCAGTTCCAAGCTCGCATCTCTGTCGTAGTGGATCACTGCCATTTGCCTACTCCTGGGTTGGTCGTTCGGTTGTTGGAGAAGTGACCGCGCCTTCCGCGGCCGAGGAGACTTGCCGCGCGTACTTGGCGAACACGCCGGTCGCGTAGCGCGCGGGAGGCGGTCGGAACTCGCGCAGCCGGGCGGCCAGCGCGGAAGCGGAGAGGTCCACTTCCAGCCGGCGCGCATCGAGATCGATGGTGATGCGATCGCCCTCGCGGACCGCGGCGAGCGGACCACCCGCGGCGGCCTCGGGCGCGACGTGCCCCACCATCAACCCCCGCGTGGCGCCGCTGAAGCGGCCGTCGGTGACCAGCGCCACCGATTCGCCCAGCCCGCGTCCGACCACCGCCGCGGTGACGCCGAGCATCTCGCGCATGCCCGGGCCGCCACGCGGACCTTCGTAGCGGATCACCACCACGTCGCCGGCGACGATGCGCCCTTCGCGCACGGCGGCGAACGCATCCTCCTCGCGATCGAAGACGCGGGCCGGCCCGGCGTGCCGCGGACGCTCGTGCCCGGCCGCCTTCACCACCGCGCCGTCCGGAGCCAGGTTGCCGGTCAAGATGTACAACCCGCCGCTCGGCTTGAGGGGAGCCGACAGCGGGCGCACGACTTCTTGTCCCGGCGCCTCGGAAGCATGCTCGGCGTGCTCAGTCCACGATTTGCCGTCCACCACCCGCGCCTCGCCGTGCAACAGGCCTCCTTCGAGCAGCCTCCGGCACAAGAGCGGCGTCCCTCCGGCGCGGTGGAAGTCGGTGGCGACGAAACGGCCGCCCGGCTTCAAGTCCGCGATGAGCGGCGTGCGCCGGCTGATGTCGTCGAAGTCGCCCAGCGCCAGCGGCACGCCGGCCTCCCGGGCGAGCGCGAGCAGGTGGAGCACGGCGTTGGTCGAACCGCCGGTGGCGGCCACGCCCGCGATCGCGTTCTCGAACGAGGCGCGGTTCACCACGTCGAGCGGGCGGCGGTTCTCGCGCAAGAGCTGCACCACCTGCGCGCCGGCGGCGCGCGTCGCCGCTCCCTTGCGCGGATCGTCGGCCGGGATGCTCGCGTACCCGACCGGGGCGAGGCCGAGAAGCTCGGTCGCCAGGGCCATCGTGTTCGCCGTGTACTGCCCGCCGCAGGCTCCCGGTCCGGGGCACGCCACGTCCTCGAGCTCGTGCAGCGCGCGCAGCGGCATCTTGCCGGCCGCATGCGCGCCGACCGCCTCGAAGACGTCCTGGATGGTGACGTCCCGGTCCTCGAACCGGCCCGGTGCGATGGAGCCGCCGTACAAGAGCAGCCCGGGCAGGTTGAGGCGCAGGAGCGCCATCGCGCCGCCGGGGATGGTCTTGTCGCAGCCCACCAGCGCCACCACCGCGTCGAACAGGTGCGAGCGGCAGACCAGCTCGATCGAGTCGGCGATCACCTCGCGGCTGACCAGCGAGCCCTTCATCCCCTCGGTGCCCATCACCACGCCGTCGCTGACCGAGATGGTGTTGAACTCCATCGGCGTGGCCCCCGCCGCCCGGATGCCCTCCTTCACCCGCTGCGCCAGGCTGCGCAGGTGGAAGTTGCAGGGCATCGTCTCCGTCCAGGTGTGCGCCACGGCGATCAGCGGGCGCGCCAGCTGCTCGGTGGTGAACCCGATCGCCTTGAGCATCGCGCGCGCCGGAGCGCGGTCCGGGCCCTCGGTCAGCGTGCGGCTCTTGTGTCGTTCGTCGTGGGGCATGTGCGCCTCAAGTCTCCTGCAACGCGGCCAGCACCGCGTCGCCAGCCTCGACGGTGGACGCCGCCCTCTTGCCCCCCGCGGCCAGGTCCGCCGGCAATGCACCGCGGTCGATCGCCGAGTGGACCGCCCGCTCGACGGCCCTCGCTTCCGCTTCCATCCCGAACGAGTGGCGCAGCATGAGCGCGACGCTGAGGATGGTCCCGTACGGATTGGCGATGCCGCGTCCGGCGATGTCCGGCGCCGAGCCGTGGATGGGCTCGTACAGGCCGCGTTTTCCCTCGCCCAGGGAGGCCGACGGCAACAGGCCGATCGAGCCGGCGAGCACCGACGCCTCGTCGGTGAGCACGTCGCCGAAGAGGTTCTCGGTGACGATCACGTCGAAGCGCGCCGGCCGCTGGACGAGCAGCATGGCGCAGGAGTCGACCAGCACGTGCTCGAGCTGCAGGTCGGGGAACTCGTCCCGCACCACCTGCGTGGTCACCTCCCGCCACAGGCGCGAGGTCTCCAGCACGTTGGCCTTGTCGACCGAGGTGAGCCGGCGCCGCCTCTGCCGGGCGAGGCGCCCCGCCACGCGGACCACGCGCCGGACCTCGTCGGCCGTGTAGACGCACAGGTCGGAAGCGCAATCCGCCTCCCGCCGCTTCTCGCCGAAATAGAGGCCGCCGGTCAGCTCGCGCACCACCACCAGGTCGACGTCCTGCAGCAGCTCGGCCTTGAGCGGCGAGGCCTGCATCAGCCGCGGATGGACCCCGACCGGCCGCAGGTTGGCGTAGAGCTGCAGCTCCTTGCGCAGGCCGAGCAGCCCCTGCTCCGGCCGCACGGGCGCGTGCGGGTCCCACTTCGGACCGCCGACCGCGCCCAGGAGGACCGCGTCCGCGCTCCGGCACAAGGAGAGCGTCTCGTCGGGAAGCGGCGAGCCGGTGCGATCGATCGCCACGCCGCCGACCAGCGCTTCCTGGATCTCGATGCGGTGGCCCCCGCGCGCGGCGACCGCCTGCAGGACCCGCACGCCCTGCGCCACCACTTCGGGTCCGATGCCGTCTCCCCCGAGGACTGCGATCAGCGCGCGCATGCAGCCTCCTCCCAGGCGTCGATTGCGCCGGCCTGCGAGAGCAGGAAACCCAGCTCGTCGACGCCGTTCATCAGGCAGTGGCGCGAGAAGGGATCGAGCGGAAAGGACGCCAGAAGCCCGGCGGCGGTCAGCGTGCGCGTCTCGAGATCGATGGTGACCTGCATGCCAGGGCTGGCCAGGAGCCTCTGGTGCGCTTCCGGATCGAGCACCACGGGCAACAGGCCGTTCTTGAGGGCGTTGCTCCCGAAGATGTCCGCGATCGACGAGCTGACCACGGCGCGGAAGCCGAAATCGCGCAGCGCCCAGGGCGCGTGCTCGCGCGAGGACCCGCAGCCGAAATTGGCGCCTGCCACGAGCACCTCGGCGCCTTGCGCCTCCGGCTGGTTCAGGGGGAACTCGGGGCGCGGGTTCCCGTCCTTGTCGTACCGCCAGTCGGCGAAGAGCGCCTGGCCCAGGCCCTTGCTCTGGGTGGTCTTGAGGTAGCGCGCGGGGATGATCTGGTCGGTGTCCACGTCCCTTTGCGGGAGGACGGCGGTGCGCGCGACGATGCGTCGGATCGGCTCCATGCTCACCTCGCCAGGTCCCGCGGGTCCGCGATGCGCCCTGCCACGGCGGCGGCGGCCGCGGTCAGCGGGCTGGCCAGGAAGGTGCGCCCGCCCTTCCCTTGCCGTCCCTCGAAGTTGCGGTTGCTGGTGCTCACCGCGTACTGGCCGGGCTCGAGCTGATCGCCGTTCATGGCGATGCACATCGAGCAACCCGGCTCGCGCCACTCGGCGCCGGCGTCGCTGAAGACGCGGTCCAACCCCTCTGCCTCGGCTGCGTGCTTCACCCGGCGAGAGCCGGGCACCACCAGGACGCGCACGCCCTTCGCCACCTTGCGCCCGCGCAACACGCTCGCCGCGCCGCGCAGGTCCTCGATGCGGGAGTTGGTACAGCTCCCGATGAACACCACGTTGATCTCTTGTCCGAGGAGCGGCTGGCCGGGCCGCAGGTCCATGTAGCGCAGCGCCTTCTCCAGCGAGGCGCGCGCCGCGGCGTCGGGGATCGCGGCGGGATCGGGAATGCGCCCGCCCAGAGGCAGCGCCATCCCCGGATTGGTCCCGTACGTGATCATCGGCTCCAGCGACGACCCGTCGATCTCGACGGCACGGTCGTAAGCCGCACCCGGATCGGTGGGCAGCGCGCGCCAGCGCGCGAGCGCCCGATCCCACTCGGCCCCCTTGGGCGTCCGCGGCGTCTTCGCCAGGTACTCGAAGGTGGTGTCGTCCGGCGCGATCATCCCGGCGCGCGCCCCCGCCTCGATGGACATGTTGCAGACGGTCATCCGCTGCTCCATCGAGAGCCCGCGCACCGCGCTGCCGGTGTACTCGAGGACGTGCCCGGTCCCACCGCCCACGCCGATGCGCGCGATCACGGCGAGGATCAGGTCCTTCGCGGTCACCCCGGGCCGCATCTGCCCGTCGACCCGCACCTCCAGGGTGCGCGCCCTGCGCTGCAGCACGCACTGGGTGGCGAGGACGTGCCCGACCTCGCTGGTGCCCACCCCGAACGCCAGCGCGCCGAACGCGCCGTGCGTGCTGGTGTGGCTGTCCCCGCACACGATGGTCCGTCCCGGCTGGGTGAGGCCCAGCTCCGGGCCGATGACGTGGACGATTCCCTGCCCTTCGCTCCCCAGCGCGTGCAGCTCGATGCCGAACTCCGAGCAGTTCTCTTCGAGCCGCCGGAGCTGCGCCGCGGCCTGCGGGTCCGTGATGGCGAAGCGCGCCCCGCCCGGGTTGGTCGGGGTGGAGTGGTCCATGGTGGCGACGGTCCGGTCGGGACGTCGCACGCGCAGCTTGCGCTCGCGGAGCACGTCGAAAGCCTGCGGCGAGGTCACCTCGTGGACCAGATGCAGGTCGACGTAGAGCACCGCCGGCGTATCGGCGGTCTCCGCCTGGACGACGTGCGCGTCCCAGACCTTCTCGAAGAGCGTCTTCGCCCTCACCTGCGCGCCTCGCTTCCCGAAGCCCCGCCCAGCACGCCGTCCACCACGGCCTCCACGTCGCCGTCGTTCAGCTCCTTCTGGTGGTCGGCGAGCCTCTTCACCTCGACGAACGTCCGCTCGAACTGCGCGTCGTCCAGGCGATACCCGAGCTGCTCCAGGCGATGGCGCAGGAGGTGGCGGCCGCTGTGCTTGCCCAGCACCAGCTGGCTGCTCTCGAGCCCGACGTCCTCGGGGCGCATGATCTCGTAGGTGAGCGCGTTGCTGAGCACGCCGTGCTGGTGGATTCCGGCCTCGTGCGCGAACGCGTTCTGCCCGACCACGGCCTTGTTGCGCGCCACCGCGAAGCCGCTCGCCTTGGCGACCGCGCGGCTGGCGGCGCACAGCTCCTGCGTGCGGATGCCGGTGCGCACCTTGAAGTGGTCGGCGCGCGTGCGCAGCGCCATGACCACTTCCTCCAGCGAGCAGTTGCCGGCCCGCTCGCCGATGCCGTTCACGGTGCACTCCACCTGGCGCGCTCCAGCCTCCACCGCGGCCAGCGTGTTGGCGACAGCCAGCCCCAGGTCGTCGTGGCAGTGGACGCTGAGCACGATGCGGTCCATGCCGCGCACCCGCCGCCGCAGGTGCGCGATCAACTCCGCGAACTGCGCCGGAACCGCGTACCCGACCGTGTCGGGGATGTTCACGGTGGTGGCGCCGGCCTCGATCACGCGCTCCACCACCTCGCAGAGGAAGTCGGGCTCGGTGCGGGCCGCGTCCTCCGCCGAATATTCGATGTCCTCGAAGCTCTCGCGCGCATGCCGGATCGCGTCCACCGCGCGGCCGACCACCTCCTCGGTGGAAAGGCCGAGCTTGAACTGGCGGTGGATGGGGCTGGTGGCGAGGAAGACGTGGCAGCGCTTGCGCCGCGCCGGCGCGAGGGCCTCGGTCACCCGATCGATGTCGTCGCGGTGCGCCCGCGCGAGCGCGCAGATGGTGGGGCCCTCGATCTGGCGCGCGACCGCCGCCACGGCCTCGGAGTCACCGGGAGAAGCGGCGGGGAATCCCGCCTCCAGCACGTCGACTCCGAGCGTGGTGAGCGCCCGGGCCACCCAGAGCTTCTGCTCGAGATCCATGCTGGCGCCCGGCGCCTGCTCGCCGTCGCGCAGGGTGGTGTCGAAGACGATGACGCGGTCGCTGGAAGCTTCTGACATTGTCGATCCCCGTAGCCGCCGCCCTCTCAGGCGGCGCTGTCTCGTTTGCTCCTGTTAGGCAGCCATCCCGGCCTGCACCTTCACCTCGGTCACCTCCGCCCCGCGTCCCATGGCGAGCGGACCCGTGCGGACCATCTCCGCGATTCCGTACGGCCGGAGCACCTCGAGCAGGGCGTCCACCTTGTCCGGCGTCCCGGTGCTCTCCACGGTGAGCGTCGCCGGCGAGACGTCCACCACGCGCGCCCGGAACACGCCGCACAGACGCAGCACCTCCGGGCGCTTCTCCGGTGGCACCGACGCCTTGACCAGCGCGTACTCTCGCGTCAGCGCCGCGACGCCGGTCAGGTCCTGCACCTGCAGGATGTCCACCAGTTTTTCCAGATTCGCCTTCACCCGGCGGGCGGTGTCCGGGTCCGAGTTCACCACCAGCGTGATGCGCGACACCCCTGGGCGCTCGGTGGTGCCCACGGTCAGCGAGGCGATGTTGAAGCCGCGGCGGCGGAACAGCGACACCACGCGGTTGAGGGCGCCGGGGCGGTCCTCGACGGTGGCGACGAACGTGTGGGCGACTCTCATCTCGTCCTCCGGATCACGGGTCGGCTCCCGTTTCGAGCATGGGTGTAGGGCGGCGGATCATGTCGCGCAGGTCCGTGTTGGCCGGGACCATCGGGTAGACGCTGTCCTCCTGCTCCACCCGGAAATCGACCACCGTGGTGCAGGGGGCGCCGCGAGCCTGCGCGACGACGCCCTCGATCTCCTCGCGCTTCGAGACGCGCAGGCCGAGCAGCCCGTGCGCCTCGGCGAGCTTGACGAAGTCCGGGCTGAGCAGCGGGGTGGCGACGTAGCGGCGGTTGTAGAAGAACTCCTGCCACTGACGAACCATCCCCAGGTACCCGTTGTTGATGATGGCGACGTTGAGCTTGATGTTCTCCTGCGCGCAGGTGGACAGCTCGCACGCGGTCATCTGGAAGCCGCCGTCGCCGGCCACCACCCAGATCTCGTCGTCGGGCCGGGCGAAGCGCGCGCCGATGGCGGCGGGCAGCGCGAACCCCATGGTGCCCAGCCCGCCGGAGGTGATGAGCGAGCGCGGCCGCTCGTGCTTGTAGTACTGGGCTTCCCACATCTGGTGCTGGCCGACGTCGGTCACCACCAGGGCGCGCCCGGCGGTGAGCCTCCACAGGTCGTGGAGCACGTGGGCGGCGAACAGGCGGCCGGAGTGCGGCAGCGCCTGGATGTCCCGCACCGCGGAATCGCCCTTCATCTCGGAGATGCGCGAGCTCCAGGCCGAGCGTTTCTGCGAACGCACCCGATCGGTCAGCTCGCGCACCGCCCACCCGGCGTCGCCCATCAGGGCGACGTCCACCTTCACGTTCTTGTTGATCTCGGAGGGGTCGATCTCGACGTGGATCTTGCGGGCGTTCTGCGCGTAGGTGCTCAGCTTGCCGGTGACGCGGTCGTCGAAGCGCATTCCGAGGGCGATGAGCAGGTCGGCGTCCTGGATGGCCTTGTTCACCCATGCCTCACCGTGCATCCCCATCATCCCCAGGCTGAGCGGGTGCGAAGCCGGGAAGCCGCCCAACCCAAGCAGCGTGCACGCGACCGGGGTGCCCGTCTTTTCGGCGAACTCGACCAGGACCTCGCTCGCGCCGGAGCGGACGATGCCGTGGCCGGACAGCACCAGCGGCCGCTCCGCCGCGTCGATCAGCGCGGCCGCCCGATCGAGGTCCGCCGCCGGCGACGGCCGCACGGTGTGGCCGGATCGCGGAACGGGCCCGTCCTCCGGGCGAAACTCGAAGGTGGCCTGCTGCGCGTCCTTGGTGATGTCGACGTGCACCGGCCCGGGCCGCCCCGATCGGGCGAGGTGGAACGCCTCGCGCAAGGTCGGATAGATGTCCTCGGCACGGGTGACCAGGTTGGTGGCGCCGGGTCCCGAGGTGGCGACCGCCACGCCCACCTTGCCGGAAGCGCGGGCGTAGCCATCGGCCATGTGCGCGGCGCCCTGCTCGTGGCGGACCAGGACGTGACGGATGGGATAGCCGGGCAGCGCGTCGTAGGCGGGCATGATCGCGCCGCCCGGGTAGCCGAAGACGGTCTCGACGCCCTCGCCGATGAGGGCTTCCCAGATCGCCTGTGAGCCTGTGCGCTTCATGTCGACCTTTCACTGCGACTGCGAGAAAAAAAAAGCCCCCGCGACCTGGTGGGGTGCGGGGGCGCCTGCTTCGGATCGCTTTGAGCGTCAGAAGGGGGGCCCGCACCCCTTGGTAAGGAGGCCAATGGAAATGCTAAGGACGAGGCTGGACGCCGCGGCGGTGGGGAAGCTCGCGCTGGTCGTCGGCTGGTACATGCTCCGGTCAGTCCTAGTCCCCGACCTCGGGTGCTGTCAAGCAAACCTTCACGGCGCACGCGAATCGAGGCGCAATGGCGCGGGCTTCGCGCGCGGAACGGCGGTGGCCGACCGCTCTCGGAAGCGCCTCGGATCGATCGCGTACTTCCGCACCTTGTAGCCGATGATCCGCTCGGTGCTGCCCAGCAGGCGCGCGGCCTTTGCGCAGTTGCCGCGCGCGCTCTTGAGCGCGTCGAGGATCAGGTCCTTCTCGTACTGCTCGACGGCGTCGTTCAAGGAGGTCTGCATGACCGTGCCGGACGCTTCGGCCGTTTGCAGCGTGGGCGGCAAATGGTGTCCATGGATCACGTTGCCGTCGCAGGTGAGCACCGCCCGCTCGAGGGTGTTCTCCAGCTCGCGCACGTTGCCCGGCCAGTGGTAGCTCATCAGCATGTCGATGGCCGGCGTGGAGATGCGGCGGATGATCTTCTTGTGCGTCCGCGCGTACTTGGCCAGGAAGTGATCGGCCAGCAGCATGATGTCCGGCTTCCGGTCGCGCAGCGGCGGCACGAAGATGGAGAACACGTCGAGTCGGTAGTAGAGATCCTCGCGGAACTGCCGCTCGGCGATGGCCTTTTCGAGATCCCGGTTGGTGGCGCCGATCAGGCGGACGTCGACCTTCACCGTCTCCGTCCCGCCCAGGCGCTCGAACTCCTTTTCCTGCAGGACGCGGAGCAGCTTCACCTGGGTGGCCAGGTTCAGCTCGCCCACCTCGTCCAGGAAGAGCGTCCCGCCGTCGGCCAGCTCGAACCGCCCGCGCTTGCGGCCGGCGGCGCCGGTGAAGGCCCCCTTCTCGTAGCCGAACAGCTCCGATTCGATGAGCGTGTCCGGCAGAGCCGCGCAGCTCACCTTGACGAACGCCTTGTCCTTGCGCGGCGAGTTGTAGTGGATGGCGTGGGCGATGAGCTCCTTGCCGGTCCCCGACTCGCCCCGGATGAGCACCGTGGTGCTGGTGCGCGCGACCTGGGAGATCTGCTCGTACGCCTGCCGCATCGGGCCGCTGGTTCCGACCAGGTTGGAGAAGTCGTAGCGCTGCTGCAGCTCGTGCTTGAGGTGGACGTTCTCGTCGAGCAGCCGCTTGCGCTCGTCCTCGATGACCCTCCGCGCCTGGAACGCCTGCGCGATCATCCCCGCCACGACCCCGAAGAAGCGCAGCGCCGCGTCGTAGTCGCGGCCCGGATCGAATTCCAGGTCGACCGCCAGGGCCCCGAGCGGCGCCCGGTTCAGCGCGATGGGAACGCAGATGTAGCTCAGCTCCGGCATGCCCGGACGCTTGCGCTGCACGGCCCGGTTCAAGAAGAGCGGCTCGCGGCTGATGGCCGGAACCACGATCGGCTTCCCGCTCTGCACGACGCGCCCGGTGATGCCTTCGCCCAGGCGGTAGCGGGCCAGGCGACCTTCCGCGCTGATCCCCACCGAGGCTTCGATGCTGATTTCGCGTCCGTCGGCACCGAGCACCATCACCGCGCTGCGCACCGCCTCGTGGTCGCGCTCGAGCTTCTCCAGCACCCGCTCCAGGGAAGGGCGTAGCTCGGCGGCGCCGGAGAGCACCTGGCTGATCTCCTGCAGGGTGGTGAGCCTCCGCAGGTCGGTTCTGGGCTCGGTCGTGCGCTTCGCCATCCCCCCAGGGTAGGCGCCCGACCTTTGTCGCCGCAAGTAGAGCGACGAATTTGTCGGCTGCTCTGGCGATTCCGACAGTTTCGTCGGACCTGGCTGTTGGGTTCTCCTCATTCCTGGATCTGGACGCCGAGCTGGACGGAGGTGAGGCTCGGCGCGAAGGGAGGGTTGCGGTTCTGCACGGCGAGGGCGATGCGGGCGTTGTGCCCGTCGATGATGTAGTTCAGCCCGGCGTCGACGACGCGGATCGAGTCGCCCCCGGCGGTGGGCTGGAGCTGCTGCCACCGGGCCAACGGCTGCAGGCGCCCGAAGCCGACCTTCCTGGCGAACAGGTAGCTGGCCAGCGCGAACCAGCTCCAGCCCTGC
>DATFUN010000501.1:0-3313 GCA_035260805.1 Myxococcales bacterium
GAGGTTGCCCTTCTGCACGCTGTCGATGGTGTTGCCGATGGCCGGAACCAGGCCCACCACGATGCCGGCGAAGATGATGAGCGAGATGCCGTTGCCGATGCCGCGCTCGCTGATCTGCTCGCCCAGCCACATGATGAACGCCGTGCCGGTGGTCAGCGTCAGCACGGTCAGGAAGCGGAAGCCCCAACCCGGATCGGGCACCAGGTGCGCGCCGCCCGGCGCCGGCGTGCGCTCCAGCCACAGCGCGATGCCGGTGCCCTGGATGATGGAGATCAACACCGTGCCGTAGCGGGTGTACTGGGTGATTTTGCGACGGCCCAGCTCGCCTTCCTTCGACAGCTTCTCCAGGTACGGCCAGACCACCGTCAGCAGCTGCAGGATGATGGAGGCGGTGATGTAGGGCATGATGCCCAGCGCGAAGACCGCGATCTTCTGCAGGCTGCCGCCGGTGAAGGTGTTGACGAATCCGAGGAAGCCCGTCTGCGCCGCCTTCATGTACTCGAGCAGCGCCACCGGATCGACCCCCGGGCTGGGGATGTGACAGCCGATGCGGTAGACGCCCAGCAACGCGAACGTGAAGAGGACCCGCTTGCGCAGGTCCGGGATCGCGAAGATGTTGCGGAAGCTTTCGATCACGCCTGCAGCTCCTCACAGCGGCCGCCCGCGGCTTCGATCTTCTCGCGGGCCGACTTGCTGAACTTGTTGGCGACGACGGTAAGGGCCTTGCCGATCTCGCCGTCGCCGAGCACCTTGACCTTCTTGCCGGAACGCACCAGACCGTGCTCGAGCAGCACCTCGGGAGTCACCTCGCCCTCGAGGTCGGCGAGCTGCGACAGGTTGACCACCGAGTACTCGGTCTTCCAGATATTGGTGAAGCCGCGCTTCGGCACCCGCCGGATGAGCGGCATCTGGCCGCCTTCGAAACCGGGCCGGCCGCTGTAGCCGGTGCGGGACTTCTGGCCCTTTTCGCCGCGGCCGGAGGTCTTGCCGATGCCGGAGCCGGGACCGCGCCCCACCCGCTTCTTCTTGTGCTTGCTCCCCTTGGCCGGGGACAGCTCGTGCAGCTTCATGATTCCACGACCTCCAGGAGGTACTCGATCTTCTTTATCATGCCGCGCACCGCCGGAGTGTCCGGGCGCTCGACCTCATGGCGGATGCGGCGCAGGCCCAAGCTCCTGAGCACCTCACGGTGCCCTTTCTTGGTGGCGATGCCGCTCCTCACCTGCCGGATCTTGAGAGTCTTGACTTCTTCGTTCGCCATTGGAGATCTCCTACTTGCTATTAAGCGCCCGGCTCGACGACCGGCGACGGCGGCGGCAGCGTTGCTTCCGGCGCCACGGTCACTGGGGCTGGAGCCGGAGCGGCAGGCGCGGCCGGCTTGCGGCCTCCGCTCTTGCCGCGAGCGGCGCGACCGCCCGTCTCGACGACCCGGTCGCTCAAGCCGCGCGACGCCATCACGTCGGCCTCGCTGCGCAGGCTCAAGAGCGCGGCGAAGGTCGCCTTGACCACGTTGTGCGGATTGGTCGAGCCCAGGGACTTGGTGAGGATGTCCTGAATGCCCGCGGTCTCCACCACCGCGCGGACGGGGCCGCCGGCGATCACACCGGTGCCTTCCGACGCCGGCTTGAGGAGCACCCGCCCGGCACCGAAGGTGCCCAGCACCTCGTGCGGGATCGACGTCCCCTTCACCGGCACCTGGACCATGTTCCGCTTGGCGATCTCGATCCCCTTGCGGATGGCGACCGGCACCTCTTTCGCCTTGCCGGCGCCGTAGCCCACGCGGCCGTTGCCGTCGCCGATCACCACCAGGGCGGAGAAGGAGAAGTTCTTGCCTCCCTTCACCACCTTGGTCACGCGGTTGATGTGCACGACCTGCTCGAAAAATTCGCTCTCGCGCTCGAAGTCCCTGGCCAAGCTGTTCTCCTTCACTATTGTCTAGAACTGCAAACCTTTTTCGCGGGCGCCCTCGGCCAGCGCCTGGACGCGGCCATGGTAGACGTAGCCGCCGCGGTCGAAGACCACCTTCTCGACCCCCCGCTCCTTGGCGCGCGTCGCCATCAGCTCGCCCACCAGCTTCGCCGCCGCCTTGCCCGCGGTCGAGCTGCCGACCTGCTCGCGGACCGCCGCGTCGGAGGAGCTTGCCTGGGCCAGCGTCACGCCCTTGTCGTCGTCGATCAACTGCGCGTAGATGAAGCGCAGGCTTTTGTAGACCGACAGGCGCGGCCGCTCGGCGCTGCCCCGCACCCGCTTGCGCAGCCGCAGATGGGCGCGTTCGCGGCGCTGCCGCTTCGCCTTCATTCGCTTGGTGATGTAGTCGCTCATATCCCGGTTCCCTTGGCTTCACTCAATCATTTGCTGCCGGCCTTGCCGACCTTGCGGCGCAGGATCTCGGTGGTGTATTTGATGCCCTTGCCCTTGTACGGGTCGGGCCGGCGCAGGCCACGGATCTCGGCCGCCACCTGCCCCACCTTCTGGCGGTCGGCGCCGGAGACGGTGACCCGGTTGCTCTTGTCGATCTCGATCTTGATCCCCTCGGGGATGTCGAACAGCACCGGGTGCGAGTAGCCGAGGGCGAACTGCACGTGAGTGCCCTTGACCTCGGCGCGGTAGCCGACGCCGACGATGTCGAGCTGCTTGCTGAAACCGCCCGCAGCGCCGTTGACGGCGTTGGCGAGCAGGGCCCGCAACAGGCCGTGCCGGGAACGGTCGGGTCCGCTCTCGCCGGGGCGCGTGATGTTGATCACGCCCTCCTCGATCTCGACGGGGAAGCCGGGGAAGAGACCCTGCTCGACCCGGCCCTTCGGGCCCTCGGCCACGAACACCCCGTCGCGCACCTCGACCTTCGTCCCCTTGGGGATGGAAATCGGCATTTTTCCAATTCGCGACATAGCGTCTCTCTCTTTCTACTCCTACCGGTGCTACCAGATCTGGCAGAGGAGCTCGCCGCCCACCCGGCGCTCGCGCGCCTGGGCGTCGGTGAGCAGCCCCTGCGACGTCGAGACGATCCCGATGCCGAGGCCGTTGCGCACCGGCTGGATCTCCTCCGCCTTGCGGTAGACCCGGCGGCCGGGCTTGCTCACCCGCTGCAGGTGAGAGATGGCCGGCACGCCCTCCGTGCTGTAGCGCAGGAAGATGCGCAGCGTCCCTTGGGGCGCCGCTTCGATCTCCCGGAAGTTTTTGATGAAGCCCTCATCCTTGAGGAGCTTGGCGATCTCCACCTTCAGCCTGGAAACCGGAACGTCGAGCCGGTCGTGCTTGGCAATCTGCGCGTTGCGGATCCGGGTCAACAGGTCCGCGATCGGGTCGGTCATGC
>DATFUN010000502.1:0-4331 GCA_035260805.1 Myxococcales bacterium
CCCGCCATGCACCGGGAGGGCCGCGAGTTCCCCATCGAGCTGGCGATCACGCGCATCGAGCGTCCCGGCGGCGCCTTGTTCACCGGGGCGCTGCGCGACATCACCGAACGCAAGCGGGCCGAGCGGGCCGCCCGCCGGGTCACCGAGACCTTCCAGGCGCTCATCGAAGCCTCGCCCCTGCCGATCGTGGCGCACGATGCCGAAGGTCGGGTGCTGATCTGGAACCGCGCCGCCGAGCACGTATCCGGGTGGAAGCGCGCCGAGGTGCTCGGCAAGCCGGACCCCTTCCTCCCCCCGCAGGCGCACGTCGAGGCGCAGGGGCTGGCCGGAAACGGCGGCCAGGTGACGAGCGGCCTGGAGGTGCAGGGCGCGCGCAAGGACGGCGACCGGGTGGACCTCTCCATCTCCGTCGCTCCGCTGCGCACCGGGCGCGGCGCGCGGCCGGGCACCATCGCCATCGCCGCGGACATCACCGAGAGCAAGCGCGCCCAGCGGGAAGCGGCGGAGACGACCCGCTTCCGCGAACACTTCGTCGGCATCGTCGGTCACGATCTGCGCAACCCCCTGACCGCCATCGTCACCGCCGCCCAGCTCCTGCTCCGCCACGGCGGGCTCTCGGAGCGGCAGGCCCGCACCGTCTCGCGCATCGCCGCCAGCTCGGAGCGGATGGCTCGGATGATCGGAGACCTGCTCGACTTCACCCGCAGCCGGCTCGGCGGCGGCTTCCCCATCCAGACCAGGCGGATGGATCTGCGCGAGCTGTCCCAGGCGGTCATCGAGGAGCTCGAGCTCGCGTATCCCGAGCGCACCATCGAGTTCGAGGCGCGGGGCGACGCCTGGGGCAACTGGGATCCGGACCGCATCGCACAGGTGGTCTCCAACCTGGTGGGAAACGCGCTCCAGCACAGCCCGGAGAGCGGCACCGTCCGGGTCGACCTGGGCGAGGAGGGCGACCGGGTGCTGCTGGAGACCTCGAACGCGGGGCCGCCCATCCCCCGCGAAGTGCTGCCGCACATCTTCGAGCCCGGCCGGCGCGGTCCGCCCGGCCGCGGCCGCAAGGAATCGAGCGGGCTCGGTCTCGGCCTCTACATCGTGCAGCAGATCGTGCTGGCGCACGGAGGCGACATCTCGGTGCGTTCGTCGGCCGAGGAGGGCACGACCTTCACCGTCTCGCTGCCGCGCCGCTCCCGCGCGCTCCCGGAACTGCGCTAGCATGTCCGGCCGGTGCGCTTCCTCTCGCGCGAAGGGCGCAGCAACCTCGTCTCCTACGGGTTGCGCCGCCATTTCTACACCGACGTGTACCACTCGTGGCTGCGGGCGCCCTGGAGCATTGCGCTCGGAGCCGTGACCGCGCTGTACCTCGCGGTGAATTGCCTCTTCGCCGCCGCCTACCTCCTGGTGGGGGGCGTCGAACACCTGGGTCCGAGATCGTACGCCGACGCCTTCTTCTTCAGCGTGCAGACCATCGCCACCATCGGATACGGGCACCTGGTCCCCCTGTCGCACGCGGCCAACGCGCTGGTGACCGTGGAGACCCTGGTCGGACTCCTCGGCGTGGCCATGGTGACCGGTCTCATGTTCGCCAAGTTCGCCCGGCCTACCGCCCGCGTCCTGTGGAGCGAGGTGGCGGTGGTTGCACCGTTCGAGGGCGTACCGTCCCTCCTGTTCCGGGTCGCCAACCAGCGGGGCAACCTGGTGGTCGAGGCGCAGATCCGCGTCATCCTGCTCATCTCCGAGAAGACCAGCGAGGGGATCGACCTCCGCCGGCAGATCGACCTGCACCTGCGGCGCAGCGTGTCTACGGTGTTCGCGCTCAGCTGGACCGTGGTGCATCCGCTGACGCCGGACAGCCCCTTCGTGACCCGCACGCGCGAGCAACTGCTCGCGGGCCGCGCCGAGATCGTCGCCTCGTTGACCGGGCTCGACGATGCATTCAGCCAGACGATCCACTCGCGCCACTCCTGGGCGATGGACGAGATCGCCTGGAACGCGCGGTTCGTCGACATCATGGGGACGCTGCCCGACGGCCGGCAGGGAGTGGACTACCGGCGCTTCCACGAGGTCGTGCCTCTCGAAAGACCAGACCCGGGCAGCGCCCCTTGACCGCGGCGGCGCCCCTCGGCAGCCTCACGGCGTGACGTCGGCCTGGGCAGCCACCGCGCTCGGACTTTCGCTCGCCTGCGCGTCGGCGACCACCCAGACCGGTGCGAGCGATCGTCCCGCTCCGCCCGCCACCGCTCCAGCGGCCGCGCCTCCCGCACCCGCGGCGACCGCACCGAGCGCAGCCCAGCCCATGACCGCGGCGGAGGCGGCGGAGAAGGCGCACCAGGAATGGATCCGCTCGCGCGGCGGCGGCGCTGACGCGGCCCCGGATGCGGGCCAGCCGTCCGACCAGCGGAAGGGCGGTTCAGACGACGCGCCCTGCGCGAGCGATGCTGATTGCACGCTGACGCGCATCGCACAGGGCAGCTGCTGCGCGACCTTGTGCTCTCCCCGGGCGGTGACGAAGACCAGCGCCGCGGAGATCGAGAAACGCGGTGCCGAGTGCCGGGGCTGCGTCGAGCCGCTGTGCCGCGACCCCGGGCGCATCGACGCGGTCTGCCGGAGCGGCCGCTGCGTGGCGCAGCCGGCGGCCTCACGCGAGTGAAGCGACCCTCCGCCTCGCACGATGGGGAACCGGTTCTCAGGCGGCGGCGGGCGCGCGGCCGTTGGTCGCGCCGCCGCTCTGCCCGCCCCGCAGCCCGGTCCACAGCGCGCTTGCGACCAGCACCACGAGCACGATCGCCTGCGAGAGGATCCCTTCGCGGGTCGCATAGACGCCCAGGGCGCGCACCTCGAATCCGCCCCAGACGGTCAACGGAACCACGCCGACTTGCTGCAGGGCCCGCACGCCGTTCCCCACCATGAGCACGGCGAGCAGGCAGAGCAAGACACCGCAAGTGAGCAGCAGCGGGCGCGGCTTGAGCCTGCGCCCCAGCTTCTGGAAGGCGGCGACCAGGGCAACCAGCACGAGGAGGCCGGCGGCCGCGCCGAGCGCCACGGCGGACGTCTCCCCCGGCGATTCGAGCAGCAGGCCGCGGAAGAAGAGGACCACCTCGAACATCTCGCGGTAGATCGCGGCGAAGGCCAGCCCGAAGACCACCAGCGCGCTGCCGGCCTGCAGCGTCCGGGTGGAAAGGAAGGAGACCAGCCGGCGCGCGCTCGCCGCCGCCAGGAGCCAATGGCTCGCGTACAGGAGCAGCGCCGCGGTGACGAGTTGGAGCGCCCCCTCGACCATCTCGCGGCTCGCGCCGGAGATGCCCAGGAGCGCTCCGGAAGCCCACCAGGTGAGCGCGCCCCCGCAGAGCGCGGCCGCCCAGCCGAAGTGCACGGCTCGCGCATCGCCAGTCCGCCCGGCCTTGCGGAGCAGCGCCAGAAGCGCCGCGACCAGGAGCGCCGCCTCGACCCCCTCGCGCAGCGAGATCACCAGCGCGGCCACGAACGCGATCAGCGCGCCTCCCGGCCCGCGCACGTCCGCCTTCTCCAGAAGCGCGTCCAGGCGCGCGGCCGGCGGCCCCGGATCTGACGGCCCGCCCTTGCCCGCCTCGCCACCGGGCCCGCCTTTGCCCGGGCCACCGTCGAACGCCGCGCGGACGGCGAGGAACTCGCGCTCGATGTCGGAGACCAGCTGCGGGTCGCGGGCGCGCAGGCGCGGCTCGTGCGCCTCGAAGTGATCGAGGTACGCCGAGATCAACGTGCGCTTGGCGCCCGCGCGGTCGCCGGCGGCCGCCTGGGCGAGCGCCTTCTGCAGCTCGCGGCGGCTGTCCGCGATGCCGGAGGACGCGTCGCGCTCCTCGGCGAACGGCCCTGCCCGCAGCGCAGCCAGCGCCTGCTCCCGGTCCTGCGGCGACAATCCGGCTGCCGACAGGCGCGTGAGCAGCGCCTCGTCGGACTGCGTGGCCAGCTCGCGGTAGTCGGTCGGGAGCAGCGCGGCGCGCGCGAGGCGGAGGCCGCGCTGCGCGTCGGGTGGAGCGGGATGCGCCAGCGCGAGCAGGTAGTAGGCGAGGTCCCAGCGCGAGGCATCGTCGAGCGCCTCTTCGTACCCGGGCATCGCGGTGCTGGGGACGCCGTACGTCGAGGCGCTGAAGATGCGCTGCGGGCTCAAGGTCCGCACCTCGTCGGCCACGGCGAACGACGGAGGCTGGGTGGACAGCCCGCGCTGCTCCTTCGGCGGCGCATGCCCGTCCGCGCCGTGGCAGGCCGCGCAGGCCTGCCCATACAGCGCGGCGCCGCGGGCCACGTCCGGCGGGCGCGGCGGCAGGAGCGCCACGCGGAAACGCTGGGCGATCTCG